>NZ_JACTOJ010000006.1:0-236822 GCF_032335695.1 Clostridium sp. 19966 | reverse complement strand
TTTATATATTTTTAATGATGCATAATTGTTTTTAGTTACTATCCGAGAGATTAATTATATAAAATTAAATTTGAACTTTTGAAATTTTATTTAAATTTTTTGATTTTAAATTATTCTTAGCATAGTTTATTCTAGAAACTAAGAAAGAAGAAAATATACTGGCAATCATCTGAAGAATTTTATATTGTTCTTGTGCAGAAATAAAGCATGATGTATTCTTTTACTGAGGAGGATGAATTTATGAACCTTAGAGATTTGGAATATTTTTCGTACCTTTGCAAGACAAAAAATTTTACTAAAGCAGCGGAAATGCTTTATGTTTCTCAGCCATCTGTTACTATGGCTATAAAAGGAAAAAGAAATAAAAGAATTAATTGTAAATGATTAGACCTATAAGCATTTTATATGATATAATGGAACAAAAAAACACAGCTTAGAGATAAAAACACGATTCGGTTGGTAGTCCGAATGAATCTTAGGATTTAAGTAACCTGCCCTCCTGGGGTTGTCCGTTCTCTGTTTGAGCTTAAACAGGAGGAGAAAAATGGTAAAGTTAACAGTTTATTTTGAAGAGCCTTTTTGGGTAGGTGTATTTGAAAGTATAGACTTAGGATATATAAAAACTAGTAAGGTAGTTTTTGGCAAGGAACCTAAGGATTATGAGGTTTATGAATTCATTTTAAAGAGCTTTTATAAGCTTAAGTTTAGTGAGCCTGTAATCATTGATGAAAGTCGTGAAAAGTTGTTAAAGCCTAAAAAAATGAAAAAATTTATTTCAAGTATGCTGGAAAAAAAAGGTGTTGGAACTAAGGCTCAGCAAGCTATTAAGTTAGAACATGAGACAAGAAAATTAAAGAGAAAAATAAAGTCCAAAGAGATGAAGGAAAAAGGAAGAGAGCTTAAGTTCAATCTAAGGCAGGAAAAGAAAAAACAGAAAAAAAGAGGACATTAATTTTAGGCTATGTTTTTTGACATAGCCTAATGTATTAAGGTGATAAAAATGCAGATTAATAGATTGTTTGAAATAGTATATATGCTAATAGAGAAAAAAACAGTTACCGCCAGAGAGCTTTCGGAGCATTTTGAAGTTTCTCAGCGTACCATATACAGGGATATAGAAACTTTATGTATGTCTGGAATTCCAATATATACAAACAAAGGAAAAGGTGGAGGAATAGGCATACTACCTGAATTTGTACTTAACAAATCCTTGCTGTCGGATGAAGAACAAAAGGAAATATTGGCAGCGCTGCAGGGAGTAAATGCACTTGCTATATCTGATACGGAAAGGGTTATAGGTAAGCTGGCAGCCTTGTTCAATAAAAACAGCAGCAGCTGGATTGACATAGATTTTTCAAGATGGGGAAGTAATGAAGAGCAGAGAAATAAATTTAATACATTAAAAAATAGCGTCTTGGAGTCCAAAGTAGTTACCTTTGAATATTACAATTCTAATGGAGAAAAGTCTGAAAGGATAGTTGAAGCAATAAAGATTATATTTAAGGGACAAGATTGGTATTTATATGGCTATTGCAGATTAAAGAAAGATTTTAGAGTATTTAAAATAAATCGTATGCAAAAGTTGGTAGTCTTAGAGGAAGAATTCAATAGAGAGATCCCTAAGGATATTTGTAACATTATAAATTCAGATTATAAGGATCAGCCTGTAAAATTAACAGTGAAAATAGATAAAGTTATGGGACACAGGGTTTTTGATGAATTCAGAGATGAGGATATTAGAGAAAATGAAGATGGAAGCTTCATAGTAACAGCTGTTATACCTTGGGGACAGTGGATATATGGATATATAATGTCTTTTGGTGAATCAATAGAAGTGCTTGAACCTGAATACCTTAGAAAAGCAATAATAGACCAACACAAGAAGGCTCTGAAAAAGTATTTGTTTGAATTATAGATAGAACAAGCAATGATGATAAAACCATACATAATAGAGAAAGCCCAGCTCTATTATGTATGGTTTTTTTATTATTTAGGGCTTTCTTCCATGGGCTCTGAAAAAAATATACATAGGCAATTAAAGCCCTTATCAACATTCTTTTAAAACATAGTCAAAACGGAAAACGTATTCTTAACGCTTGTTGACAATATATTATATAAAAAGTAAAATTTAGAAGTATAAAACATATTTCTAAATTTAGGCAGGTGTAGTAAAAATGAAAAACTGGCAATTGCGTAATAAAATTATTGCAGCATTCATAATAGGTATTATAGTACCGTTAACTATTGTAGGATTTCTTTCTTATTTTATAACTTCGAGAATAGTTAAGCGAAACATTAACGATTATATATTGCAAACCTTGGAACAAGCAAATTCTAATCTGAATACAATCGTTGATGATGTAAATGATTTATCCTTATTTATTATCGGAGATGAGGATGTAAGAAATTTATTAAAGTATAGGGTAGATAATTATGACTCAGATTATATATTGAAAAATCGGGTTGGAAACTATTTTTTAAATTTATGTAATTCAAAGATTTATATAAGATCTATTAGTCTTATAGATAATGATGGGAAAGAATATCAGTATGGATCTCAGGTGGAAAATACAGATATTAATTTTATAAAAGAAAATACAGCAGAAGGGGGATCATACACAATAAGTCCTAATCTGGTACAAAACTATTTGGATGTAGGAGAAAAAACTGTGATTGCTTTTTCACGTCAGATTAACGACGTAAAAACCTTTAAAAAAATAGGCTTAGTGAGTATAGATATCGATCAAAATTATATAAATGGTATATATAAATATCTTAAACTTAGAAATACGGGTGAAATGGTTCTTATTAATAAGGATGGCAGTGTTATTTCATCTAATAGCATAGTGAAAGTGCCGAAAGATACTTTTAGCAAAGAAAATATGAAAATACTGTCTCAAAATACTGCTGGATACTTTCGGAAAGAAATTGAGGGAAAAGATATGCTAATAGCATACAATACTTCTAAAAAAACTGGATGGAAAATAGTACAGATTGTTCCTTATGACGATGTAATGAGAGATGGCATATATCTGCGTAATTTTACAATTATAATTGCAATAATTTTTTCCATAGTAGCAGTAATTGTATCTATTCGATTTGCTTCATACATCACAGGGTCATTATATAAACTTATTGATGCTATGGCAGAGGTTGAGAAAGGAAGGTTCGATCTCAAAGTAGAGGTTGAATTTGATGATGAGGTGGGCAAATTAGGAAAAGGCTTCAATCATATGATTAAAAAAATAGAGCAGCTTATTGATGAAGTATATAAAACAGAGATAAAGGAAAAAGAAGCTCAAATTAGCGCTCTTCAATCTAAAATAAATCCACATTTTCTATATAACACTTTGGATACTATTCACTGGATAGGGAGAATGGAGGAAGCTCCTAGAACAAGTGAAATGATTCAGGCACTTTCTGATTTATTTAGATTAAGTTTAGGAAAAGATGAATATATTATAAAGATTGAAGATGAAAAGGAGTATTTAAAAAACTATGTTCTAATTCAGAAAATTCGCTATGAAGATCAAGTAGATATCGAAATGGATATAGATTTGGATATTTATCAGTACTCTATAGTCAAAATGATACTGCAGCCTATAGTTGAGAATGCTTTAATTCATGGCATGGAAGATATGGAGAAAAAGGGCAGGATAAAAATTAGCGGATACAAAGAGGGGGAAAATATAATTTTTTGCATAACGGATAACGGGAGAGGAATGGATGAAAGTGTTGTTAATCAAATACTAGATGAAGAAAATAAAAAGACAAAGGGATTAGGAATAAAAAATGTTGATGATAGAATTAAACTTTATTTTGGTAAAAAATATGGCTTGGATATAAAAAGCCAAATTAATAAAGGAACAGTGGTGCAAATAACAATTCCTGCTATAAAAATTAATGATATGGGGGGAAATAAGAATGAAAGTGTTAATTGTGGATGACGAGAAATTTATTCGCAAGGGGCTAATAACTACAGTGAATTGGAATAAGGTTGGAATCGAAGCTGTAGAAGAAGCAGAAAATGGGAAAAAAGCTATAGAAATAATACAAGATTTTACACCCAATATTATTTTATCGGATATAAAAATGCCATTTTTTGATGGTTTGCAGCTTTCCAAATATGTATATGAGAATTTTCCTAAAATAAAAATTATTTTACTAAGTGGTTATGATGAATTTAGTTATGCGCAGCAAGCTATTAGATATGGAGTGATGGATTATCTTCTTAAGCCTATAAAGGAAGAAAAGCTTATAGAAACTATACAGGCAGTGAAAGGCGTAATTATTGAAGAGGAGAGACGAGAAAAGGAGATTTTATCTATTAAGGAAAAGTTAAATGCAAGTTTATCAATTAGCAGAGAATATTATTTGAAAAATTTAATGTATGGCAGTGAAACAGATTTTGAAAATGTAAAAAAGGAATTTGAATGCCTCAATATATCCTTTAAACCTGAAAATATTGTTGTCATGGTAATTAAGTTTAAATATAAAGAAAATGAAATATCAATAATAAACTTTGCCAAAATAAAGGATGAAATACAACGAATCATAAGTAAGGACTTCGATTTTGAATATGTACATATATTTGGCAAGAACGCTGCGATAATAATTCATAAACCAGAAAACTTTGATGAAGTTGAGTTTATGAAGATGATAAAAGAGAAAGCAGATAAGCTTGTTAAGCTATTAAAGGTTTCTTTAAATATTTCAGTTTGTATAGGCATAGGAAGTTTCCAAAATTCAATAGAAAAAATAAAGCACTCCTTTGATGAAGCTATAGTTCTTACCCAATATTCACAGTCAAATGAAGGAACAGGAGTAGCTTCAAGTACGGATATAACTAAAAATGATATTGGAATTCAGAAAAAACTATTTAAACTTGAAGAGGATGTGGAATTATGGATGAGAACAGGAAATATAGAACCTGTTTACCAGATGTTGGATAATATCGCTGAACAGGTTAGACCTGCTGTTAAAGAAGAATTAGAGTGTTATAAAAGATTATGTATAGAGTTGATTATAAAAATGAATAAAGTTATGGACGAATTCCATATAGATAATGGGATTTTTATTACTGATGAATTGTATGCACAGCTGTTGGATATGAGAAACCTTATGGATATAAGAGAATATATGCTTGTAGAATTGAAACGCTATGAGGAGTTATTAAATAAATTCAAGAAGGATAACAGCAACAAAAAATTAATTCAAAAGTCTATACAATATATGAAGGAACATTATAAAGAAGATTTAGCAGTAATTTCAGTTGCTAAGGAGGTAGGACTCAGTCCTAATTATTTTAGCCACTTATTCAAACAAGAAATTGGGAAAAGTTTCGTAAATGTAATGAATGAATATAAAATAGAGAAGGCAAAGCAGCTGTTAGCTCAAGGAGAACTTAAGATATACGAAGTTGCAGATTCTTTGGGATTTAGTGATTACAGATATTTTACTCAAATATTTAAAAAATACGTAGGCTGTACTCCTAAGGAATATATGAATATAGCTATTTAAAAGAAATTTATACATAATCGTATTTTTTTCTCATTACGGAAATTTAATACAATTGCTATACTTAGATTGTAAAAACGTTTTCTTTTGCGTTTTTCAACATATTATAGGAGGGGTTTATTATGTATAAAACGATTAAAAAATTAGTGGGGGTTGCACTTATCAGTTCCATGATAGCTTGTGGATTTGCAGGGTGCTCTAAATCTGGAAATGACAACAAGGGTGATGGGAAAACAGTAAACTTAACCTACTGGCATATATTCGTTGGAGCAGATTCTCATACTGAATACATGAAGAAATTACTAGATCAGTTTGAAAAAGATAATCCTAACATTAAAATTGAAGAGCAGGGAATTCCTAATGATCAGTATAAAACAAAGCTGCAGACGCAAGCAGCAGCAAAACAACTTCCAGATATGTTTATTAACTGGGCTGGTGCTTTGACTCAACAGTTTCAACAGGCAGGTTTGATTACAGATATAACGGATCTTCTCGATAAAAATCAAGATTGGAAAAATGGCTTTGTCAAAGGCTGCTACGATGATTATACAATAGATGGCAAAGTTTATTCTTTACCAGTTGAATTAGGGTTTACTTCAGTAGTTTATTATAACAAGGCTTTATTCGATAAATATAATCTGCAATTTCCTAAAAACTTTGATGAATTAGTAAGTGATGTAGCAGTATTTAAGAAAAATAATGTTATTCCTATAAGTATGGGGGATAAAGCTCCATGGCTAGCACAATCTTGTATTATGAGCAGTTTAGGCGATCATATGACAGGAACTGATTGGACAAAGAGTGTGGCAGCTAATAAAGGTGCAAAATTTACAGATCCTGAATTTATTAATGGACTAAAGAAATTAAAGCAGCTTGTGGATATTGGTGCATTTAATGAAGATTTTAATACTATTGATGCCACTCAGCAATTAGATAATTTTTGTGCTGGAAAGGCTGCAATGGTAATCGATGGAACATGGGCAGTAGGTGACATCGCAAAAAAAGCTGGTGACGATATGGTGAAAAACTTTGAAGTAGCTTCAATCCCAGGTTTTACTGATGGCAAGGGAGATCAGACTACTATGTCTGGAGCTACAGGTATAGGCTTAGAACTAAATTCAAATCTTACAGCAGAAAAGAAAGCAGCAGCAGAAAAGTTTATTCAGTATATTTTAAGTAAGAGCTCTTTTGAAACAGCTGTAAATAATAGCATAATTGTACCATATGATGTAACCCCTGATGAAAGCAAATTGAATCCACTTTTCGTAAAGTTATTGAAGTTAACTAAAGAGCATACAATGTCTCCAGTATATGATGGTATTTTCGGTGCCCAAACTGCAGATGCAATGAATACTGGTTTGCAGAGCATGATGATTGGACAGGTTAAGCCAGAAGATCTTGCAAAACAAATTCAAGATACAGTAGGAAGTAAATGATTTAACAGAAAATGAAGTAGAAGGATATGTTTTAAATCAGTGTTTTAGCTAAACACTGATTTAAAACAGAACCTAATAAAAAGAAAGGAATGATTTTGTGGATATAATCAGAAGAAATAAAAAATATATTATTGCAGGCTTAGGTCCCGCTTTAATTATTTATATGCTGTTTGTTATAATTCCGATTTTCAGATCATTTTATTATGGATTTATGGATTGGAATGGAATTGGAGTAGCAAAATATATAGGACTTGAAAATTTTAAACAAATTCTAGTTGATCCTTATTTCTGGAAATCATTTAAAAACAATATCTATGTAGTTATAGCATCAATACTTGGACAAATTCCTATTGCTCTTGTACTTGCGATTATTTTAAGTAGAAAACTTAAAGGCGTAAAGTTCTTTAGGACAGTATATTTTCTTCCTATGGTAGTTTCAACTGTTGTAGTAGCTTTACTCTGGTCAAATATTTTTAATTCCCAAATAGGTATTTTAAATAATTTTTTAAAATTTATAGGACTCAAAAGTTTAGCTCAAAATTGGCTTGGAAATCCAAAGATTGCAATATTTTCAGCGTGCATACCAATTATTTGGCAGTTTGTTGGCTTATACTTTATTATTTTTCTTGCAGCAATACAAAATATTTCTGAATCTTTATTTGAAGCTGCTGAAATTGACGGAGCTACAGAAACACAAAAGTTTATGTCTATAACTTTCCCAATGCTATGGGATACAATTAAAGTAGCTGTGGTTTTATGTATATCAGGAAGTATGAAAGCTTTTGACTTAATTTATGTTATGACTGGCGGTGGACCGGGACGTTCTACAGAACTAATGGCTATTTATATGTACAATAAGACCTTTACTGTTTATAAATATGGCTATGGAAGCGCAGTTTCTCTTGTTATTTTTGTAATTAGCTTATTCTTTATATTATTGAGTCAAAAATTAATGAAAACCAAGGATGTAGTTTAAAGGAGGGTGGGAATTATGCAAAATAATATAACTCATAAAAATATAGATAAAGAAAATGAAAGAAGTAGAATAAAAAATAAAATTGTAAAATTACTTATGTATGCTGTTTTAATAATATTTGGAGTACTTAATATCTATCCTTTAATATGGATGCTTTTTACTTCATTTAGGACAAATCGGGAAATTTCAAGAAGTACTTTTGCACTACCTACTGAATTACATTTTGAAAACTATGTACATGCATGGAAAACTGCAAATATTGGAGAGTATTTTATAAATAGTGTAATCGTAGCTGTAATTTCTATCATAATCACCATATTTATAGGTGCAATGGCGGCCTATGTCCTAGCAAAGTTTAAATTTAAATCAAGCGGATTTATATATGCACTTTTTATTTTTGGTATGATAATACCGGTGCATGCTTTATTGGTGCCTTTATTTATTCAAATGAGATCATTGGGTTTGCTGAATACTAGATGGGCGTTAATAATGCCTTATATAGCTTTTGGATTTCCCATAACTGTATTTATTTTAGTGTCTTTTATGAAGGCTTTTCCTGATGATATTGAAGAAGCAGCAGTAATTGATGGCTGCGGAATACCAAGGCTTTTTCTTCAGATTATTCTTCCTATGACTAGGCCAGCAATTGCAACGGTTACTGTATTAAATTTCCTTACTAATTGGAATGAATTTTCTTTTGCATTAGTGCTCATATCTAACGAAAAATTAAAAACTCTCCCTATAGGACTTGTTAATTTCGTAGGTGGATATTCCAGTGATTATTCTCAGATGATGGCTGCCATGGTAATAGCGGTAGTACCTACTATAATATTATATATATTCTTACAAGAATATATAATTAAAGGTATGACTCAAGGTGCAGTAAAAGATTAAAAAAGCTGCCGCATCAGTGAAATTGCATGATATAATAAAATAAAAATATTCACTTAAGGATTTGATACTTATGAAAAAAATAATTGGACTTAGGACTGTAAAAACTGCAGTTGGAGCAAGTATATCAATTATAATAGCCGAATTTTTTGGCTTAAAATATGCAGCAGCGGCTGGAGTTATAACTATACTGAGTCTTCAAAATACTAAAAAAGCATCTATAACTATAGCTTTTCAAAGAATTTGTTCCACAGTGCTGGCGTTATTTATAAGTTCTATTTTATTTGTAATTTTGGGATATAACGCTGTTACCTTCGGAGTATACCTTATTATTTTTATTCCAGCCGCTGTATATCTTAAGCTTACAGATGGTATTGTGGTGAGTTCGGTTTTGGTTACTCATTTGTTAGTAGAAAAATCCATAGCTCTCTTCTGGATGAAAAATGAAATGCTGCTTATGGCTATAGGAGCTGGGAGTGCAATATTATTAAATTTTTATATGCCAAACACAGAGAAAAAAATAAAGAATATACAAAAGGAAATAGAGGAATTAATAAAAAAAATACTGCTTAATATGGCCTATACTCTAAGAAACAAGGCTGTTAATATAGAAGAAGAAAAAATGTTTCGAAATCTAGAAGATAAGCTTAGAGAGGGCAGTGAACTAGCTTATAGAAATGTTAATAATTATATATTAAATGATGCAAAATATTATCTTAAGTATATGGAAATGAGGAAGCTTCAGTTTGATATATTAAAATATATGAGAAAACATTTTACTAAATTTTATATGACCTTTGATCAAACTGAGCTGGTAGCTAATGTAACAGAAAAAATAGCAGCTGAGCTTCAGGAATATAATAGAGGATATGCCTTGATAGAGGAATTAAATAAGCTGCTGAAGGAATTTAAGCTGCAAGGACTTCCAAAGACTAGAGAAGAATTTGAAAATAGAGCCATGCTTTATCAGTTCTTAAATGACTTAGAGTATTTTTTAGAGATAAAAATTAATTTTGCAGAGGATATGCTAGAAAAAGACAGTGACAAAGCATAGCATATATGATAGAATTTACGTGAAATAAATAAAAATTAATAATCTGTGCTAGGGGGGCTGATGTATGTCAGCTGAGATAGGGGACGGTATCCCTTGACTCTTACACCTGAACTGGTTAAGACCAGCGTAGGGAAGCAATGGTGTTTAAAAAATGCAGCTTCTGGCTGCATTTTTCATTAATATAACCTTTTGTTAAAAATAGAGCTGAGAATAAACAAAGCTCCCCTTCACAGATTTGATGAGGGGGATTTTTTATGCACAAAAACAGTAGAATATTTACAGCACTTACTATAGCAGGTTCAGATAGCTGCGGAGGAGCAGGAATACAGGCTGATTTAAAGTCTTTTTCAGCAAATGGGGTTTTTGGCATGAGCGTTATTACAGCTATAACAGCTCAAAATACTCAAGGCGTGTTTGCGATTCAAGATATAACTGCGGATATGATAGAGAAGCAAATTGAAGTGATTTTTGATGATATAAAAGTTGATGCTATAAAAATAGGAATGGTATCTAAGATAGAATCAATTAAAGCAATAAGCAATTCTCTGAGAAAAATAGAGAATTTGCCTCCAGTGGTTTTGGATCCTGTGATGGTATCAAAAAGTGGATTTAAACTTCTTTCGGAAGACGCAAAGGAAACATTGATAAAAGAACTATTTCCTTTAGCAAAGCTTATAACTCCTAATTTGCCAGAGGCAGAAGAAATTTTAAATTTAAAAATAGAAAACATACAGAAAATGAAGAAAGCTGCCGAGGAATTAAAAAAATTAGGACCTAAAAATATATTGGTTAAAGGTGGGCATCTTGAAGATGCGGCTACAGATATATTTTTCGATGGAATAGATTTTATAAGCTTTAAGCAAGAGAGAATAAATACTAAAAATACCCATGGAACTGGATGCACTCTTTCTTCAGCTATAGCCGCAAACCTAGCTAAGGGAATGAATATTAAAACAGCGGTTACTGAAGGAAAAAAATATATAACTATGGCTATAGAGCATAGCATTGAATTAGGAAAGGGAGTAGGTCCAACTAATCATTTTTATGACTTATACAGAAAGGCGGGCATGTTAAATGAATAAAAAAATAGGATTTTTTAATATGACAGCTCTTTGGTTTGGAGCGGCCATATCCTTATCTGAAATGATGACTGGAGGACTTTTAACAGATGCTGGATTCAAAAAAGCTGTTATGGGCATATTGATTGGTCATGCAATAGGTGCGGCTATATTAGCCGCTGGAGCATATATAGGAGCTAGTTCAAAGCTTGCCGCTATGGAATCTACTTCTAGATCCTTTGGAAAGCTTGGAACAAAATTATTTGCATCTCTAAATGTGATTCAGCTTATAGGATGGACCACAATTATGATAATAGTTGGGGCAAGAGCCTTTGGGGATGTGAGCAATGGATATTTTGGTATCCAAACTAATCTGGTTTGGGTATTTGTTATTGGAGCTTTGGTATTTTTGTGGATCTTTATGGGCATGAATGGAATGAAATATATAAATACAGGAGCAGTAATTCTTTTGCTTTTTATGACCTTGGTTATGACCATTCAAATTTTTACTGGAAAAAGCGATATAATTAATGCTGGAGGAAAGGGCATGAGTTTAGGAAGTATAATAGAACTCAACGTATTGATGCCTTTATCTTGGCTTCCATTAGCTGGCGATTATACTAGATTTGGTACCAGTAGAAAATTTTCAACTTTAGGATGCTTTTTAGGATATTTTATAGGAAGTTCCTGGATGTATATTGCAGGAGTAGCTTCAAGTTTGGTTACTGGGGACAGCGATCCTACTAAGATATTTACTACTATGCATTTTGGAATAGTTGCGCTTTTGATAATACTTTTGTCAACTATTACAACTACTTTTATGGATGCTTATTCAGCAGGGGTAAGTATTATCAATGTGAGTGATAAAATAGATGAAAAATTAGCTGCGTTATTCATTACGGTGGCAGCTACATTAATGGCTTTATTTTTCCCTATGGAGCAGTATGAAAACTTTTTATATTTTATAGGGTCTGTATTTGCTCCGCTTTTTTCAATAGTTTTTGCAGATTATTTTATATTTAAAAAATATTCTTCAGAGGATAATAAAATATTTAAAATAGATTTGCTGGCAATAGTTTTCTGGGTACTCGGAGTGATTTTGTATTATGAAATAAAAGATATGGACATATTCCTTGGAGTAACAGTTCCAGTTATGCTTGTTACTGCTGCAGTGTACTCTTTATTTAGGGTAATATTAAAAAGAAAGTTTGAAAAACAAATATAAAAATATTTTAAATATATCATTTATCAAAAAAACTCTGCATATCTTTATAATGATAAACTGTTTGTTCATTGAAGGAGGTATGCTATGAGTTTTAAAGATATTATACAAAGTGACAGAAGCAACAGAAATCATGGCAAATTTGAAGGAAGCTTTCTGGAATACCTAGATATAGTAAAAGATAATCTAGACTTAGTTAAGCTTGCTCATAAAAGAATGTATGATATCATCATGGAAAGTGGCTTTGAGATAATAAAACCTGAGGAAAATCCGAGGATTAAAAAGATATACGGAAACGACATAATAAAGAAATATAATTTTTTTAAGGAAGACTTTTTTGGAATAGATAAGATACTTATGAAAATAATGAATTACCTGTATTCGGCATCTATGAGAGGTGAGGAGTCGAGGCAGGTTTTATATCTAGTAGGACCAGTAGGAGCAGGCAAATCTTCCTTAGTGGAGGCTCTTAAAAAAGCTTTGGAACTAAGCGAACCTGTATATACCTTAAAAGGATGTCCTATGCATGAAGAACCGCTTCATCTCATTCCAAAACATCTCAGAAAAGATTTTGAGCAATTGCTTGGAGTAGAGATTGAAGGAGACCTTTGCCCAGCCTGCAAATACAGATTGCTGCATGAATTTAATGGTGAATATGAGAATTTTCCAGTTACCACTACTTCTTTTTCCATTAGATCAAGAAAAGGAATTGGCGTGGTGCCGCCTGTAGATCCCAATAATCAGGATACCTCAGTGCTTACAGGTTCTGTAGATATTTCTAAAATGGATATGTATTCAGAGGACGATCCTCGTATATTTTCATTAAATGGAGCTTTTAATGTAGGCAACAGAGGAATGGTTGAATTCATAGAAGTATTTAAAAATGATGTGGAGTATTTGCACACCATAATAACTGCAACTCAAGAGAAATCAATACCTTCGCCAGGAAAGGGCTCCATGATATATTTTGATGGAATCATTGTAGCTCACTCCAACGAAGCTGAATGGAATAGATTTAAGTCTGACCATACTAATGAAGCTATACTAGATAGAATAGTGAAAGTAGAAGTACCTTACTGTACGGAATTAAATGAAGAAATAAAAATATATGAAAAAATATTAAAAAAGAGTAATTTCAAGGCTCATATAGCTCCTCATACTTTGGAGATAGCAGCTATTTTTGCTATACTTTCACGTTTAAAACCTTCCAATAAGGTTGATCCGCTGACAAAACTTAAAATTTATAACGGGGAAGAAATAGTGGAGAAAGGTACTACTAAAAAGATAGATATTATGGAACTCAAAGAGGAAGCAGGGCTTGATGAAGGTATGAATGGTATTTCCACTAGATTTATAATCAAGGCTATTGACAATGCGATATCAAATTCTGAGTACGATTGTATAAATCCAATAAGCATGATGGAAAGTATAATTAAATCTGTGAAGGAGCTTGATATATCTGAAGATGACAAGAAGCGATATATGGGATTTATTCAGGATACTATAAGGAAGCAGTACAATAAAACCTTGGAAAAAGAAATAACCAAAGCATTTATACACAGTTATAGAGAGCAGGCGGAAACCTTATTTAATAATTATATAGATAATGCGGAAGCCTTTGTGAATAAAACAAAGTTAAAGGATAAATCAACAGGAGAAGAGCTTCAGGCAGATGAAGCTTTTATGAGATCTATAGAAGAGCAAATAGGAGTTTCTGAAAGTTCTGCTAAAGGCTTTAGAAGTGATGTTACCTCCTATATGTTTTATGTGGTAAGAAATGGAGGAAATATAAATTTTGCTACTTACGAGCCACTAAAAGAAGCTATTGAAAAGAAGCTGACTAATTCAGTTAAGGAGCTTTCTAGAGTAATAACTAAATCCAGGGTTAGAGATAAGGACCAAGATAAAAAATATAATGCCATGGTGGAGGAAATGAAATCCTATGGTTATTGTGACAAGTGCTGCGATGTTATTTTGAAATATGCAGCTAACAATTCGTGGAAGGATTAATTCATGGCAATATTTAGAGATTACAGAACTTCACCAATAGAAAATGATAGAGCTGTGGAGGATATAAGAAGGCACAGACAATTGGTGGAAAAATCTATAAAAGAAAATCTTGGAGATATTATATCTGAAGAAAGCATAATCGGGCAAAGTAAAGATAAAAAAATTAAAATACCCATAAGGGGAATAAAAGAATATCAATTTATATATGGTAAAAACATGCCTGGAGTTGGCAGCGGAGACGGTTCTGAGGAAAGAGGGCAGGTAATCGGCAAGGAAGATGAAAAATCAGGTACAGGGAATATGGGAGCCGGCAATGCTGAAGGAGAAGACGTGTATGAGACTGAGATTACATTAGAAGATGTATTAAATTATCTCATTGAAGACTTGGAACTTCCCGAGATGAATAAAAAGAAGCTTTCAAATATGCTTGTAGTTAGCGGAATAAAAAAGTATGGTTATCAGAAGCATGGAATTAAACCAAGGCTTGCAAAGCGAAGGACTGTAGTTGAGAAAATAAAAAGAACTCAAGGAAAAAAAAGAATACTTAAAGAAGAAAATCAAGAGGAACCCTTAGAAAGGGTTCCCTTTAAGGAAGATGACTTAAGATATTATAGAATAAAAAAGACCTTTAAGAAAGAATGTAATGCGGCTATATTGTGCATAATGGATATCTCTGGATCCATGGATGCTACCAAAAAGTATTTGGCTAGGTCTTTTTTCTTTATTTTGTCTCAATTCATAAAAAGAAAGTACAATAACGTCGAAGTAGCCTTTGTTTCTCACACTACCACTGCAAAGGAAGTTAATGAAATGGAATTCTTTCATAAGGTGGAATCTGGCGGAACATATATTTCCAGCGGACTTAATAAAGCCTTAGAAATAATAGAAAAAAGATTTAATCCGTCTTACTGGAATGTATATGCCTTTTATGTTAGCGATGGAGACAATTGGACCGGTGATGATGAACCCACTATAGAGGCAGCCAAACAGTTATGCGAAAAGTGCAATATGTTTGGATATGCAGAAATAATGGGTGGTTACTATTTCAGCAATTCTATAAAAAGTAAGCTAGAAAAGGAAGTAAAAGCGAAAAATTTTGTGCCTGTAGAGATAAAGCAGAAGCAGGATCTATGGGAAGCTTTAAAAGAAATGCTGCGTAAGGAACAAGTGGGGTGAATTCATTGCAACATGAGTACGGATTTAAGGATTTAGAAAGATGGAATGAGACTATTGAAGCCATAGCTAAAGATATGGGACTGGATTATTATGATCAGGAATTTGAAATGGTAAGCTATAAGGATATGCTGGCTAATGAGGCGTATTTAGGTATGCCTTCAAGATATCCTCATTGGAGTTTCGGAAAGGCCTACGAAAAAAACAGCACCATATATAAATATAATTTAACAGGTCTCCCTTACGAAATGGTAATAAATTCTGATCCCTGCATCGCTTATCTGATGCAGGAAAATACTTTGCTTTTGCAGATACTTACCATGGCGCATGTGTATGGTCATAATGATTTCTTTAAGAATAATAGAATGTTTAAGGAAAGAACTAAAGCAGATTACACAGTAGAAATGTTCAAAACTCACTCGCAGATAGTCAGAGGATATATAAACGATCCAAGTATAGGATATGAGAATGTAGAAAGAGTGTTGGATTCTGCACATGCTATAAAGCTTCAAATCTCTAGAGTGGCAGATAAGAATAGATTAGACGACAATGTGCTAAGAAATAGAATTATTGAAAAATATGCTAAAGAAAATGAAAATTATGATATATTAGGTCAAAAGAAAAAAACAGAATTACCTGATTTGAATAAGATACCCTTAGAGCCGGAAGAGGACATTTTGTATTTTATCATAAAATATGGCGAGCTTATGGATTGGGAAAAAAATCTATTGCAAATTGTAAGGAAGGAAACAGAATATTTTATACCTCAAATAGAGACAAAGATAATGAATGAAGGATGGGCAAGTTTTTTTCATTACAATATTCTAAAAAAATTAAATTTAGAAGAGGGGCTATATTTCGAGTTCGTAAAAAGGCATAATGACGTAATAGCTCCTGGATTTGGCTCCATAAATCCATATTTTATTGGATTTAAAATGCTGGAGGATATAGAAAGAAGATATGGCAGAGAAAAGCTATTTGAAGTGAGAGCACTGGAAAGGGATGAATCCTTTATTAGAAAATATTTAACTCAAGAATTATGCTATGAGTTAAATTTATTTCAATACGCTAATGATAAAGGAAGCTATGTGATAAAGGAAGTTTCAGATGAGGAAGGTTGGAAAAATATAAGGAATACCTTAAGCAGTTCCTGCGGCATGGGCTCAATACCAGTAATAAGAATAATGGATATGTCCAAAAAAGACGGCACACTTTATATGGAACATGTTTATGATGGAAGAGAACTTAATATGGATTATGCTAAGGCTACATTAAAGCATGTATTTAAGCTTTGGGGACATAATGTTATATTAAGAACTAAGCAATCAGAAAAAAATGTAGAATTGTCCTGTGAAAATGGAGATAGGGTTACAATAAAATAAATATTTAGGAGCTGTCTCAAAAAGATTATTTATTTTAAGACATTAAGCTAAGGTTCGTAAGGTACAATTTAAAGTAAGAAGTAAGAAGTAAGAAGTAAGAAGTAAGAGGTAAAAATTAATAGTTATTGAGGAAATCGTCTCTTTATGAGTCGATTTCTTTTGTTTGCTCTCCAATATTTTTACTCATTAACTTGTCCTTATCTATTTCTCTTTAAAATAACTTTATATTCATTGTGAGACAGCTGCTTTTATATATCGTATATACTATAATATTGTGTATATTGACTAGTTAATTTAAATATGAAATAATTAGTAAAATGTTTATGTGAATTATTGTAAGGTGGTATTTGGGTGAAAAAGGATTGTCATAAAGGTGAAAAAACAAGAAAAAATAAAATAGTAAAAAAGGTTTTAATTATGCTTTTGTTTTTTTTGTTATTTAATGCAGTAACATTTCCTATTTACACATTCTATGGTCCCTTTAAAAAAGTAAGAAATATGCTGGTAGGGTTATCAATGGCTACGGGAAATCATCAATATATTGCCAAGTTTTTCTTTAGTGAAAAAGAAATACAGGAGATAATTAAAGAGAATAATAATAAATTAAATTCTGAATCTAATGCAGATAGCAGCGAATCTAAAGCAACTGAAGCGCAAGTGGATATAAAATATACGGATAGCAACATAGAAAGAATCGATATAAGCAACAATAAATTTGATGGAATAGCTTTAATAGTAAAGGATCCCAGCAAGTTAAAAATAGGATATTCAGACAAATTAGGAGAAGTTGGACAAACTGTGACTCAGATGGCTAAAAGATATAATGCATCTGCAGCAATAAATGGGGGCGGTTATTCAGATGTTTCACCTACTGGCAGGACTGGAGGCGTTGGTGGAGTTCCACTGGGAATAATCATATCTGATGGGAATGTGATATTTCCGACCGAAAAGCAAGATTACTATAAAAGCGAAACCTGTGTATTTTATATAGATCCTAATAATGAAGCTCATGTTGGACCAGCTAATGTAAGTGAGCTTATAAAAAAGAATGTAAGACAAGCTATATCTTTTGATCCATCATTGGTAGTTGATGGCAAAGCTTATATATCCGAGACTTCCTTAACGGGACTTAATCCTAGAACTGCTATAGGGCAGAGAAAAGATAAAAGTATAATACTTCTAGCTATAGATGGGAGAAGAGGCATCAAACTAGGTGCAGATTTAAAGGATGTACAAAAAGTAATGATGGATTTAGGTGCAAATAATGCTATGTGTCTTGATGGAGGCGGATCTACGGCTATGTATTATGAAGGAGAGGTAATAAATCATCCATCGAATGTAACTGGCGAGAGGTTCATACCAGATATAATATATGTTCAGCCTTAGGAGGAAAATCATGAGAAAAGCTTTTAATACAATAATTATTATAGCTATCATAGTCTTAATTTCTCTTGGAATGCAAACAGCGGCTTTATACTATGTGAATAATTACTATTTAGCAGATAATACAAAGATACAGTATAAGCAGGTTGTAAAAAATAACGCTAAATCTAACAAAATTCAAATAACAGTTGAAGGTGCCGCATCAAATTTTAAATTATCGCCTAGCGGAAAGTACTGCTTTTATTATGCAAATGATAAATTAAATGTTGTTAATCTAGAAGATGGAAGTAAAAACACTGTACAACTAGATAATCCTTTGGAAAGCTATTTTATTAAATGGCATGATACAGAAGATTCTATTGTAATCATAAGCAATATAGCAAAAGATAATGCTATAAAGGTGTATAAATATGAAGCTGAGGGAAAAAATTTGCAGCAAGCATTAGATTATAATAATAAGGCAAGAGAATATGAATTATATTCAAGCGATTCTAGAGTGATAGACATGCAGCTTAATATAATGAATACCATAATTTATCTCAACACAGCCGATGATGAAAAAAATAATACTTTAATGAGGCTTGATATTTCTGATGGAATAAGCAAACTGCCTATAAATACAAGCTCTATTGGAAAATTTTTTGTAGTTAAGCAGAAGGATGAGATAGTTTATGAAAATACGGTAAATAATAAAATTTATATATATAACGGATATGCAAGCAATCCTTTGAATTTAGATAAGAGTAAAAAATTTAAGCTTTTATATGTAGATGAGAATGATGCTGTGTACCTTGGACAAATTGGAAATGATAACAAAATAAATACCATTTTAAAGAGCAATCTGAATACTGATTCCAAAGATTATCAATGGCAAAGCATTTCTCTAAATTCATACATAGACGAAGAAAATATTTTTATAGCTCCTTCTGGTGAAATCTATGAGGTGAACAGTGAAAAAAATCAGGTTGCAGATATAGCTCAGAACAAGAATATTTCATATGTGGGCCAGTTTTTAGATATGAATGAGGAGGAAGTGATATCAGTAAAGAATAATCAAGTAAATATAGTGAAATTTTAGTATGCTGCCTTATAAATTATACAATTAAAGTTAGTTTTAATCGTACTATAAAGCCTAAAATAAATGTGGTAATAATTTGATGAATAATGTAGAATGTAAGTATGATAGCTAATTTCAGAGAAAATAAAAATATACTTTGTAAGGAGGGCATTTATGAAGCTAAAAGGCAAAATTATTTCTGCATTTACTATTGTTTTGATTTCGTTTTCACTTATTATGTTTTTTCTAGTATTTAAGAGTATAAACAGCATGGTAAACGATAGTTTTAAAAGTGATGCCATGAATAATGCCAAGATTGGATATAATCTCATCGATATCAAATATCCTGGGGAATGGAAAATAGATTCTGGCAAGTTGTATAAGGGTGATACTCTAATAAATGATAATTTTGATGTTGTGGATCAAATAAAAAAAGATACAGATTACTTATCTACTATATTTATGAATGACACGCGAGTGTCCACCAGTGTAGTATCGGAGGATGGAAAAAGGGCTATAGGGACTAAAGCATCTGCAGAAGTAATTAACACAGTGCTTAAACAAGGAAAAGAATACAGCGGAAGTGCTGTAGTTGCAGGGAAAAATGTAGTTACCTATTATATGCCCATTAAAGATTCTGCTGGGAATATAGTGGGCATGTGGTTTACTGGAGTTGAAGTCAGCAAGGTGACTGCTAAAATAAATAGTATGCTTTTAAATATAGCTATAGGAGCTATAGCGGTGCTTATCATAGGAATAATTATTTCTGTAATAATTTCCAGAAGTATAGCAAAACCTCTTGCTGGTGCGGTGAAACATCTATCGGTTATTTCTAAAGGGGATTTTACAATGGAGGCACCTTCAAAGCTTAAGGCAAGGAAAGATGAAGTTGGACAAATAGTTAGAGCCATTGATGAGCTTCAGATATCCCTTAAAAATTTAATAAATAATATAATTCACGAAAGTACAAACATAGGAGAAGCTGTAATCAGCACAAATGAGAGCGTATTTGAACTTAATGGTAATATAGAACAAGTTTCTGCAACTACTGAAGAGCTTTCTGCCAGTATGGAAGAAACTGCAGCTTCATCAGAGGAGATGGCAGCTACTTCTCAAGAAATCGATAGAGCTATCCAAGGCATAGCAAAAAAATCTCAAGAAGGCGCTGAGGAAGCAGCTAAAATTAGCGAGAGAGCTGAAAAAACAAGAACATCTGTGAAAGAAGCTCAGCAGAAATCTATTAAAATTTTAGATGAAACGCGAAATGATGTATTAGAGGCTATGGAAGCGGCTAAAGTAGCAGAAGATATAAAATTCCTTTCTGAAACCATAATGGGTATTACAGATCAAACAAACTTGCTTGCATTAAATGCAGCTATAGAAGCATCTAGAGCTGGGGAAGCTGGAAAGGGATTTGCGGTTGTAGCCGACGAAATTAGAAAATTGGCGGAGCAGTCAAAAGACACTGTGGTTAAGATACAAGATATAACTAGTAAGGTAACTGAAGGTGTGAAAAGATTATCCTTGAGTGCTGATAAAATGCTTGTTTATTTATCAAATGATGTGAACAATGATTATAAGAAAATGATTAATCTTACGGATGCTTACAGCAATGACTCTAAATTCATGGATGAGCTTGTTACAGATTTTAGTTCCGCTTCCCAGCAGCTATCGGCATCAATACAGGAAGTTTTAAAAACTATCGATGGTGTTGCACAGGCTTCTGAAGAATCAGCTGAAGGTACTGTGGAGATTGCTGATAAAATTTCTAAAGTAAGTGAGAAGTGCAGTGAAGTTTTAACACAAGCCACATTGACTAAAGAAAGTTCAGAGACATTAAAAAATGAAATTAGTAAATTTAAAATATAGATAACTATTGACTTAATTTTCTAAAAATAATATAATTTTATTGTCATGTAAAGCTATTATGTATGTGAAAGGAGATGTGTTTTAATGAAAGTTTTAGTAAAGGTGATTTTCATTTAAAACTAAATATAGGCATAATGAAATCTATGTTAGTCTTTTGAGCTGATAGGATTTTGTATGCAATGTATTTGTAGCCTTTTATCACATACTGCATTTAAAGCTGGGAGTATAATTTCCCGCAGAGGGCAGCTCGTTTTGGGGTTGCTTTCTGCGGGATTTTTATGCTCTTTTTGTCTTAAAGAAAATATTAATTAGGAAGGAGAGATGTTTTATGATAAATATATATTTTCAGTTAGATAGACATTTATTAAAATTGGAGGAATTGGATGAATAATAATAAATTACAGGAATATGGTTATGATGACTTTTTTAAAAGTCAACTAAAAGAATTAGGTATAGATGAAGAGGAATTTTCAATAGCTAGAGTGTTGGAGGTTCAGAAGGACAGATATAAGATACTAACAGAATCAGAGGAGAAATGGGCAGTATTAAAGGCTTCTATTTTCTACGATAACAGCAGCGAGATATATCCAGCCGTAGGAGATTTTACAATTATTAAAAATAATGAATTTGGTGATGATGTTATATATCATGTTCTTAATAGAAAAAGTAAATTTTCTAGATTAGATAGTTTTCATGGAAAAGAACAGGTAGTAGCAGCTAATTTTGACTACGTATTTATAATGACTTCCTTGAATTATGATTTCAATGTAAAGCGAATTGAAAGATATTTAACTGCAGCGTGGGAAAGCGGTGGAATGCCTGTACTTGTTCTGACTAAAGTTGATTTATATCCAGATTATTCGGAACAAAAATCTCAGCTTCAAGAGATTGCTCCGGGAGTAGATTTGATAGCCATAAGTTCTCATACCGGAGAAGGAATCTCAGAATTAAAAAAATATATTTCTCCTAAGAAGACAATTGTATTCTTAGGATCATCAGGTGTAGGAAAATCATCTCTTGTAAATGCACTTTTAGGAGAAGATAAAATGCTTGTAAATTCTGTGCGTGAAGATGACAGTAAAGGAAGGCATACCACCACCTTTAGACAGCTTTTAAAGCTTGAAGATGGAGGCATGATAATGGATACTCCTGGTATGAGAGAGCTTGGAATGTGGGATGTATCAAAAGGGATTAGTATAACTTTTTCTGATATAGAAATTTTTTCTGAAAAATGCAAGTTTAGAAACTGCAAGCATGAGAGTGAACCTGGATGTGCTGTTAGAGCAGCCTTGGAATCAGGAGAATTATCCGAAGATAGATGGAAAAATTATAATAAACTTAAAAGAGAAGCTGCTTTTGCTGAAAAAAAAGAAATGCTTAATACGAGAATGAAAAATAAAGCTCTGGAAAAGAGCATGAATAAGTTTCACAGAAAATAGTGCATGTTTTAAAGCAAAGTCCGAGAATAAAATTTTGGGAAAGTAAAATGTGATTTTTAATTTCATGAATAAATGGGAGAATTATCATTAAATTCATATTAAAAAACCATATTTACCTAATTGATTCGCAATAAAAACTTTGATTTATAAATAATATCTGTTTATTCGTTGATAAACAGATATTATTTTGCATTAAAACAATAAATATTTTGATATTGCAATAATAAATAACGTTTACACATATAAAAATAAGAAATAATTCATTATATATATTTTCGAATTGTTAAAATACATTTAGCGTTGTATTATATTAATAATTAAACAAGAAAATTTAGATAAGCGTAAATATTACATAAGTTTATGTGAATGGAACATTTAGGGGAGTTTCATAGCATGAAGAAAAATATATGATTTATGTGATTTTACCTAAATAAAAAGGGGGAAATTTAAATGGTAAAGAAAAAAATAGCTGTAGTTATGACATTAGCATTAATGGTTACAGCGGTGGCTACAGGATGCAAAGCTAAGGGAAGCTCATCAGATGTAATAAAAATAGGCGTAGTTACACCTCTTACAGGCTCAGTAGCAGCATATGGTAAATCTGCTCAAAAGGGTCTCAACTTGCTTCAAGATGAGGTAAATAATGGTGGAGGAATAAATGGTAAAAAAGTTCAGTTTGTTTATGAGGATGATGAAGCTAAAGCTCAATCAGCTGTAAATGCTGGAAATAAACTTATAAATGATGAAAAGGTAGTGGCTATCGTTGGACCTCTTACTAGTACAAGTGCAAATGCTTTAGCACCTATCGCTCAGCAAAATAAAATACCAATGGTTACTGGTACTGCCACTAACGCAAAAGTAACTCAGGCTGGAGATTATATTTTTAGAACTTGTTTTATAGATCCTTTCCAAGGAAAAGTTCTTGCAAATTTTGCAACAGGTACTGACTTAAAGGCTAAAACAGCAGCAGTATTGTATAACAATGGGGATGCATATTCAAAAGGACTTGCAGATACATTCGTAGAATCCTTTAAGGCTAATGGCGGAACTATAGTTTCAACCAAAACTTACAATACAAATGATACTGATTTTAGTGCACAGCTTACAGAAATAAAGGGAACAAATCCTGATGTTATACTGTTGCCAGATTATTATGGTACTGTAGGTATGATTGCTAAACAAGCTAGACAGCTTGGAATAAAATCAACTTTCTTAGGTGGAGATGGTTGGGATTCAGCTGATTTGTTCAAGATCGGAAAAGAATATGTTGAGGGATCCTATATTTCAGACCACTACTCATCAAGCGATACCTCTGATGAAGTTAAAACATTTATAGACAGCTTTAAGAAAAAATACAATAATGAAGTTCCAGATTCAATGGCTGCTCTTAACTATGATGCAGGTAAAGTATTGATTCAGTCTATTCAGAAAGCAGGAAAAACAGACTCTGAAAGCATAAAAAATGCTTTGAAAGCATATGACGGTACTGTTGTATCAGGTCACATAACTTTCGATAAAAATAGAGATGCTGTTAAAGCCGCTGTTGTATTAAAGGTAACAAATGGAGATTACCAGTTCGTTAAAAAAGTAAATCCTTAGTAATTTAAATTCATACAGGTTTAAGCGCCTGTATGAATTTATAATTTATTATTACTTATACCTAGTGAAAATCTTATATGTAGAAAGCAAGAATGGGGGAAAAAATATGGATATATTACAGCAGGTTATAAATGGACTTGCTTTAGGAAGTGTATATGCAATTATAGCACTAGGCTATACCATGGTTTATGGTATAATAGGACTTATAAATTTTGCTCATGGGGACATATATATGATGGGAGCTTATTTTGGCTTTTTTGCATCTACCAGCTTTGGTTTGCCTTTTATACCAACATTAATTGTTGCGATGATTGGTTGTGCAATACTTGGTATGCTAATAGAAAAAATAGCATACAAGCCACTTAGAAATTCCCCTAAAATATCTCTTCTTATAACTGCTATAGCAGTATCTTTATTGTTAGAAAACGGCAGCAGATTGGATATGATTTTTGGACCTAACTTTAGAAATTATCCATCAAATTTATTACCAGCTAAAGAAATTCCAATAGTTGGCTCGCTAAAAATAAATTCTATATATCTTATTATAATATTTGTATGTATAATACTTGCTTCATTACTTCAATTTGTAGTATATAAAACAAAGGTTGGCAAAGCCATGAGAGCTGCTTCTCAGGATAAGGATGCAGCTGAGCTTATGGGCATAAATGTAAACAACATTATCTCTGTAACTTTTGCTATAGGATCTGCATTAGCAGGAGCAGCAGGAGTTTTGGTTGGTATTTTATATTCTACCATCAATCCTTACATGGGAATAATGCCTGGATTAAAAGCCTTTGTAGCTGCGGTTCTAGGTGGTATAGGTATAATACCTGGCGCTATGTTTGGAGGAATAATAATGGGAATTGCTGAAACCTTCACTAAAGCATCGCCGCTTAGCAGCTATTCTGATGCTATTGCATTTGTAATACTTATCATAATATTACTTATAAAGCCTTCAGGAATCCTGGGCAAAAAAGTAAATGAGAAAGTGTAGGTGACAGAAATGAAGGAAAAATTGAAGAAAACGGCTATAGCCTTTGCAGCTTCAGTTATAGTATACATTATTTTGTCTATTATAATTGACCAAGAGATAATAAATAATTACACTGCAGGAATAATAAAGCTTATATGTATTAATATTATAATGGCTTTGAGTTTAAATTTGATTACAGGTTTTACAGGGCAGCTCGCTTTAGGGCATGCAGGATTTATGGCAATTGGAGCGTATACTGCAGCTATGTTAACCATGAAAGCTAATTTTCCTTTTCTTTTAGCACTAATCGCTGGAGGCATTTTTACAGCAGTTATAAGCTTTGTAATAGGTGTACCTACACTAAAGCTTAAAGGAGATTATTTAGCTATAACTACTTTAGGATTTTGCCAGATAATTTCTGTAATCATACAAAACATACCAGCTACTGGCGGTGCAGCTGGATTAGTAGGAATACCTCCTAAAGCTTCGCTAGCTTGGGTATATTTTTCAATGGTAGTAACAGCTATAATAATTTATAATGTAGTAAACTCTTCTCAAGGGAGAGCGATGATATCTGTTCGTGAGGATGAAATTGCAGCAGAAGCTATGGGAGTTAATACTACAAAGTATAAGATAATGGCATTTGTAATAGGGGCTTTCTTCGCAGGATTTGCTGGAGGGCTATATGCTCACTATATAATGTTCTTAGATCCAAAACAGTTTGACTTCTTAAAATCAACAGATTATGTGGTTTATGTAGTTTTAGGCGGACTAGGAAATATCCCAGGAAGCATAATTTCAGCTTCAGTGCTTACTTATCTTCCAGAAGGTTTAAGAGGTTTTGGCGATTTTAGAATGGTAGTATATCCAGTACTTCTTATTGTAATAATGTTACTTAATGCTAAAGGACTTTCTCTCAATAAGCTATTAAAAAGAAAAACTTCTGTAAAAGGAGGGAAACCAAATGGCGCTGCTTAAAGCTGATAAACTTACTATAAAATTTGGAGGGCTTACAGCCGTATCGGACTTTTCACTTTCAATAAATGAGCATGAGCTTGTTGGACTTATAGGACCTAATGGTGCTGGAAAGACAACTGTATTCAATATGCTTACAGGAGTATATGCTCCAACCAGTGGTACTATCAATTTTAATGGTGAGAAAATAGAAGGAATAAAACCTTATGAAATAACAAAGAAAAAAATAGCAAGAACTTTTCAGAATATAAGGCTTTTTAAAAAATTAACTGTACTGGAGAATGTAAAAATATCTTTTAATTATAATGTTAAATATAATATTTTTCATTCTATGCTTAGGTTACCTAAGTTTTTTAAAGAAGAGGCAGAAATAGAAGCTAAGGCAATTGAGCTTCTTAAAATATTTAGCTTAGATAGTAAAAAAAATGAGCTTGCAGATAATCTTCCTTATGGAGAACAAAGAAGATTAGAGATTGCAAGAGCGCTCGCAGCTCGGCCAAAACTTTTACTTTTAGATGAACCTGCTGCAGGGATGAACCCCCAGGAAACACAGGAATTAATGGAATTAGTAAAATGGATTAAAGAAAAGTACGAAATTTCTATACTTTTGATTGAACATGATATGAAGTTTGTAATGGGACTTTGTGAAAAAATTGTGGTTTTAGATTATGGAAAGATAATCGCAGAAGGAACTCCTGTGGAAATCAAAAACAATCCTAAGGTTATTGCAGCATATTTGGGAGGAGAGGATTCGGATGCTTAAAATTGAGGGGTTAAATGTTTTTTATGGAGCTATTCATGCACTTAAAGATATAAGCATGGAAGTAAATGAAGGAGAAATCGTTACTTTGATAGGTGCAAATGGGGCTGGAAAAACTTCTACTCTCAGAGCTATATCTGGGCTTGCTCCTATAAAGTCAGGAACTATAGAATTTGAAGGAGTTTCACTTACTAAACTACCAGCACACAAGCTAGTATCTTTAGGAATATCCCATGTACCAGAAGGAAGAAGGGTATTTTCTAAGCTTACTGTTATGGAAAATCTGGAAATGGGAGCTTATTCGAGAAAAGATAAATCGGAAATTGCAAGTGACTATGAAATGGTTTTTGAAAAATTTCCGAGATTAAAGGAAAGAATGAAGCAGCAGGCAGGAACATTAAGCGGTGGAGAACAACAAATGCTAGCTATGGCAAGGGCATTAATGTCAAGGCCTAAGATACTTCTTATGGATGAGCCTTCCATGGGATTGGCACCTCTTGTAGTTAAAGATATTTTTTCTATAATACAGGAGATCAATAAGGCAGGAACTACCGTCTTATTGGTAGAACAAAATGCTCATATGGCTCTTTCTATAGCAAATAAAGCTTATGTAATTGAGACTGGAAATATAGTTAACCAAGGCGACGCAAAAGTTTTATTAAACGATGATTCCATAAAGAAAGCTTACCTAGGAGAATAGTATTTATCTTTATATAGGGCTTTAAGTTAATTTATTAGCTTAGGGCCCTATATTTGTCTCTTAAATTTCTCCAATAAAATTATACATAAAATTAAAAAATATATAAAAAAAGGAGGAATTGTGTTTTGTTTGGAGAATATATATTGCATAGTTACCGATATAGTTTTCTGAAAATTCTGCATTAATAAGGGGGTATTTGATATGGAACAATTAAGATTTAAAAGAAAAATACTTACCATTTTGAAGTTTGGCATCCTTTTTTTATTAATATTTATAATGGCATATGTACATTTATATCAGAAAAATGTTACCTACATTATAAGATCACCCATTGAAATCAAAGCATATACATTAATGTTTTTACATTTTGCTGTATGCATCCTGTATTTATTTTGGATTTTAGAAAGCATTAGGATAAATAAGAATTCAAGGATAAGCAAGCTAAGGTTTACAGTTGAAAGCATGACTTATATTGTAATCAATTTTTTTACTATTTATTTATTTCAATTTTATAAAGAGAATTGTAAATATATATTTTTATTACTAATAGTAATATCTATAATTAAGTATGGCTTAAAAGCCGGAATAATCGATTCTTGCTTGTTTTCTTTTATATTAATAATTGAAGATATAATACATTTTCAAAGTTATGATGCAATATATGAATTTTTAGAACAAGATTTTATCACTGTTATAGTTTATATGTTTATTGCATTAGTTCTAGGGTATTATGTGAATAATGAAAATAAAAAATATAAGGAAAAAGATAAGGAAGTAAATGCTTTAAATAGCGAATTAGCTATGCAAAGCTGCAAAAGGAAAAAAATAGAGATAGCTCTTTTAAAAAATGAAGTATGCTATGATATACTTTTTGAAAACTCCATAAATGCTATTATAATCCATGAAAGCGGAAGAATAATATATGCCAATGAAAGTGCAGCAAAATTATTAGGTTATGAAAGTCATGAAGACCTAAATAAGAAATCTTTATATAACTATTATAATTCGAAAAATATTGAGCATATTAAAACGAAATATGAAAAAATACTTACTTATGGAGTATCTAAGTTTATTGAAGATGAAAAAATATGCAATACTGCTGGAGATATTATTGAGGTGAGAAATACCTCATCCTACTTTACTTACAATGGAAAACCAACTGTATTGACTTTAATTTTGAATATAACCCAGGAAAAAGAATTGGAAAATTTGAAAAAAGATAGAGAAAGAGAATTAAAACTTTACAATGACACCAAAGAATTTAATATAATGATAACTGAATTTTTTACCAATATATCTCATGAACTTAAAACTCCGGTAAATGTCATATACGCTGCAGTGCAGACTATGGAACTATATTTAAAAAATGAGAGTATAGACAAATGCAAATTTTATTTAAAAACTATGAAGCAGAATAGTCTTAGGATGATAAGACTAATAAACAACCTTATGGATATTACAAAGGTGGACTATGGATTTGTTAAGCTTAAAAAGAGTAAAGCAGACATTGTAGAATTGGTAGAAGATATAAGCAATTCAATAATTGATTATATAAAAACAAAAAATATAGAATTGGTATTTGATACAGAGGTAGAAGAAAAAATAATGTCTTTTGATTGTGATAAGATTGAAAGAATAATGTTAAATTTGCTTTCCAATGCATTTAAGTATTCTCCAGCTGGAGGGAAAATATATGTAAATATTTTGGATAATGAGGATAGCATTGAAATTAAGGTTAAAGATGAAGGAATGGGCATACCTCAGGATAAATTGAATCTTCTTTTTAAGCGATTTGGTCAAGTTGACAGGTCTCTTTCAAGAAATTCAGAAGGTACAGGTATAGGCCTTTATTTAGTAAAATCCTTTGCTGAAATG
Organism: Clostridium sp. 19966; assembly: GCF_032335695.1. NCBI lineage: Bacteria > Bacillati > Bacillota > Clostridia > Eubacteriales > Clostridiaceae > Clostridium > Clostridium sp. 19966. The sequence goes on along the minus strand of NZ_JACTOJ010000006.1, from coordinate 207,473 downwards.
CATGGAGGAAAAGTAACAGTAAGCAGCCAAGAAGGAAAAGGGAGCGAATTTACTGTAACTTTGCCAGTAGTGTTAGAAAGTAATAGTGAGGATATAGATGAGGAGTTATATAAAACAAATGTGGAGAGAATAAATATTGAGTTTTCTGATATATATTCTCTTCAAATATATACCTAACCCTATTGACAAATAAAAGTAAAATATATATTATTAATCTAATGTATGCGCATACTAAAACTAATTAGGATACTAAAGCTTTGAAAAGAAATAGTAGAATCAGTGTAGTTTTACAGAAAGTTTCCGGGTGATGAGAGGAGCAAAATGAACTGATTTGAATACATCTTGGAGCTGAACCCCAAAAGATAACAACCAGTAGGCGGTTTCCCAGTTGCATAGGTTATAATGCAAGGTATTACTAGATGCTTAAATTATTATGCTATCTACGATACTTTATGAGATTATTATTGAGAGATAATGATAAAAAAAGGTGGTAACACGTGGATATACCTTCGTCCTTTCTATGGGGCGAAGGTTTTTTTATTTTATTGTGAGGTGAATTAAATGAAAAATTTATTTGAAACATTGAGAGATAGAGGATATATTTATCAGTCAACTGATGAAGAGAATATAAAAAACACATTGAATGGGGAACCTGTAACATTTTATTTGGGTATAGATCCTACAGCAGATAGTCTTCACATTGGACATTTTTTTGCACTTATGATGTTTAGATATCTTCAAGATGCAGGGCATAGAGGAATACTCGTAGTAGGCGGTGCTACTGCTTTAATAGGAGATCCCACAGGAAAAAGCGATATGAGAAAGATGCTTTCAAAGGAGCAGGTACAGCATAATGTGGAGGAAGTTAAGGATATAGCAAAAAAATTTATAAAGACTGAAGGGGAAAATGCAGCTATAATATTAAGCAATGAAGAATGGATGAAAGGCTATGACTTCATAGATTTTATGAGAGATATAGGAGTACATTTTAATGTGAATAAAATGTTATCCTCAGAAGTATATGACAGCAGGCTTAAAGAAGGAGGATTAACCTTTTTAGAAATGGGATACATGCTTATGCAGTCCTATGACTTTGCAGTTCTAAATAAAAAATATGGATGTACTCTTCAGATTGGCGGTAGTGACCAGTGGGGAAATATAGTAAGCGGAGTAAATTTGATAAGAAAATTAAATTTAATTAATGAAAATGTTGGCAATAATGTATATGGAATAACTTGCCCGCTGCTCACCACAAAAGAAGGAAAGAAAATGGGTAAAACGGAGAATGGAGCACTTTGGGTAGTTAGAGAAAAAACCTCTGTGTTTGATTTTTACCAATACTTTTACAATGTAAATGATGAGGACGTTGAAACTCTTTTAAGGTTATTTACAAGACTTTCGTTAGAAGATATAAAAAATCAGTGTAACAGTGATATAATTAATGCTAAGAAAACCATGGCTTATGAAATAACAAAAATAGTTCATGGTGAAGAGGAAGCTAAAAATGCAAAAGAAGCATCAGAAGCATTATTTAGCAAAAATTCTGTTACAGAGGATGTTCCCACAGCAGAAATTAGTAAAAATGCTTTGGAGGCTGGAATAGCTATAGTGGATTTAATGACTTCTATTAAATTTACAGCTTCAAAGTCTGAAGCTAGAAGACTTATTGATCAAGGCGGAATAAGTGTAAACAATGAAAAAGTAAATGATAGCTCCATGGTGATTGATGAAAAGTTTTTTGAAAAGGGTTATGTGCTTTTGAAAAAAGGGAAAAAGAGCTATATAAAAGTAGTAGTAAAATAAGCATTATAAATATAAGGCGAAGAGGTGTACATTTTTGTTAGACAGAGCTTTAGAGATATTAAAGGAATATTATGGATATAAGGAGTTTCGAGATGCACAAAAGGGTGTGATAGAAAGCGTTTTGGAAGGCAAGGATACTTTAGCGATAATGCCTACTGGAGGGGGAAAATCCATATGCTATCAGGTACCTGCTCTCTTATTTGAGGGAATAACTATAGTTATTTCCCCTCTCATATCCTTGATGAAGGACCAAGTAGACAGCATAAAAGATTTAGGTATTGAAGCTGCTTACATAAATAGTACTTTATCCTCTGAGGAGATTCGGGTTAATATTGAAAATTTAAAGCAGGGGAATATAAAACTCTTATATCTTGCACCAGAGAGACTTGAATCTCTAGAGTTCTGTAATATGCTGCAAAGTTTAAAAATAGCTCAAGTGGCAGTGGATGAAGCTCATTGCATATCACAGTGGGGACATGATTTTAGAACAAGTTACAGATATATAAGCAAATTTATAAATCAACTTACTGAAAAGCCTATAGTATCAGCTTTTACAGCCACAGCTACAGAGGAAGTCAGGGAAGACATTATAAATCTCATGGGACTTAAAAATCCCAACATATATGTTTCAGGTTTTGATAGAAAAAATCTTAAACTTACAGTGCTAAAGGGCGCAGATAGATTAAATTATATTTTAAGCTATATAAAAGAAAATATAGATCAGTCAGGTATCATATATGTAGCTACAAGAAAAGAAGCAGATAATTTGTATGAAAAATTATCAGATAAAAACATATCTGTAGCAAGATATCACGCAGGACTTTCTGATGAAGAAAGAAGAAAGAATCAGGAAAATTTTGTATATGATAGAACTAATATAATGATAGCTACTAATGCTTTTGGAATGGGTATAGATAAATCTAATGTAAGGTTTGTTATTCATTACAACATGCCTAAAAATATAGAAAGCTACTATCAGGAAATAGGCAGAGCTGGCAGAGATGGAGAAAATAGCGAATGTATCTTGCTATTCGCACCTCAGGATGTAATGACACAGAAGTACTTAATAGAAGTAGGTACACAGAATCAAGAAAGAAAAATTAATGAATATAAGAAGCTTCAAAATATGCTGGATTTTGTACATCATAATGGCTGCCTAAGAAAATTTATTTTAAACTATTTTGGTGAGAATGTTGCTTATGAGGAATGCAATAATTGCAGTAATTGCCTCATCGAAGGAGAGCTGATAGATAAAACTGTAGATGCTCAGAAGGTTCTATCCTGCGTATACAGAATGAAAAGGGACTTTGGTATAACTACCATAGTTGATGTGCTTCGAGGTTCTTCCCAGAAAAAAATACTTCAATACAAATTTAATGAATTATCCACCTATGGTATTATGAAGGATTATTCAAAAGACAAATTGTCTAATTTTATTAATACTCTCATTTCTCATGGATATATCTCTTTAAAAGATGGAGAGTTTCCCACAGTGATTTTAAATAATAATTCTGTTAAGATACTAAAAGGAGAAGAAAAGGTGGTTTTTAAAGAGGCTGTTAAAGCTAAGAAAATTACTCAGAACAATGATCTTTTTGAGCGCCTAAGAGCCTTAAGAAAAGAAATTTCATCAAAGGAAGGCGTGCCTCCTTATTTTATATTTCAAGATAATACTCTAAAAGAAATGAGTAATGAATATCCTTCCAATACTGAGGAATTGCTTGGCATATCAGGAGTGGGAAAAGTAAAATGCGAAAAATACGGAGAGGCATTTTTACAAGTTATAAAAGAATACCTGGCTGAAGGTAAAGAATAGCCAGCTTTACTAAAACATCGCTACCGCACTAAAGGAATGTTTTAAATCAGTGTAAAAATCAACACTGATTTAAAGCAGAACCAAATAATAAATAAAATTAAGGAAGTGAATTAGAGTGCTAATTAAAAATGGAAAAATATTTACTATGGCTGGAGAAAATTATGATAATGGACAAGTACTTATAAGAGATGGAAAAATAATAGAAGTAGGAGAAAAAATTAATGCACCGGAAAAGGAGGAAGTTATTGATGTTCACGGAGCTTGGGTGCTTCCTGGGATAATAGATGCTCACTGCCATTTAGGCATGGAAGAGGAAGGAATGGGTTTTGAAGGCGATGATGTAAATGAAAGAGTTGACCCTATTACTCCTCACTTGAGAGCTATAGATGCTATAAATCCTATGGATGAAGCTTTCTATAGCGCAGTAAAGGGTGGGATAACCTGTGTCATGACAGGACCCGGAAGTGCTAATGTTATAGGAGGACAATTCGCGGTAATAAAAACTCATGGAATAGCTATAGATGATATGGTGGTTTTGGCACCTGCAGCTATAAAAATAGCTTTTGGTGAAAATCCTAAAAGAGTATATGGAAATAAAGGTAAAACGCCCTGTACTCGTATGGGAACAGCTGGCTTGCTTAGACAAACTTTAACGGAAGCGGTAAATTATAAAAATAAAAAAGAAAAAGCAGAGGCTAAGGGCGAGTATTTTGAAACAAATATAAAAATGGAAGCATTAATTCCAGTGTTAGAGAGAAAAATACCGCTTAAAGCACATGCGCATAGAGCTGATGATATATTGACCGCTCTTAGGATAGCTAAAGAATTCAACTTGAAGATTACTCTTGATCACTGTACAGAAGGACATCTTATCGCAGATCATATAAAAAGAGCAGGGGTTCCTGCCATAATTGGACCAACAATGACCTTTAAAACTAAAGTAGAGGTTAAAAATAAGACCTTTAAAACCGTTAAAGAATTGCAGGATAAAGGAATAAAGGTAGCTATTATGACGGATCATCCAGTAATTCAGCAGCATTATCTTCCTATTTGTGCAGGGCTTGCGGTAAAGGAAGGCTTGGATATTGAAGATGGCTTGAAAGCCATCACAATAAATGCTGCTGAAATAGCAGGAGTAAGCGATAGAGTTGGAAGCTTGGAACCTGGAAAAGATGCGGATTTGGCTATATTCACAGGAAATCCTATGGAGACACTAACTAAAACTCTATATACAATAATTGACGGCAAGATAGTTTATAGTTATAAATAGGTAAGAAGTAATAAGTAAGATTTTCACTTAAACTTTTGATTTTTCATTCTTACTTATTATTTGTAAATTATGTGTTGACTATAAACATGTAACATGGTAATATACACAATAAAGGGGAGTAGCTTACAAGCTATAAAGCCAACAACCGGCGAGTGCCTGGCTTTATACTCCAGAGAGAAAGCAAGACCTTTAACCTAGTTCATTTTAAGAGCTAAGTTAAAGGTCTTGCTTTTATTTTTGGCTCTGTTTCAAAAAAATGTAAAAATCAACACTGATTTAAAACAGAGCCTTATCTTTAAAAGAATATTTATTTTGAAAGGAGTTTTTACATTGACAACAAAAAAAGCTTTAAAATGGGTAGGATTTTGGATATTGTTAGCATTGATCTTTAATGCGGGTATATATCTGTTTTTAGGTCCTCAAAAAGCAACAGAATTTTTAGGAGGGTATATAATTGAGCAAAGTCTTAGTATAGACAACCTGTTTTTGTTTATAATAGTTTTCTCTAGCTTTGGAATTCCATCGAAATATCAGAGAAGAATATTAAATTATGGTATATTTGGAGCTATAATTCTTAGACTTATATTCGTATTGCTTGGGGTTACCATTGTTAATATGTTTCATTGGATATTATATATTTTTGGCATAATCCTTATAATAAGCGGAATAAAGATGATGGTGAAGAAAGAGGAAGTCAGTCATTTTGAAGACAGCAAAATTATTAAGCTTTTGGGTAAAATAATTCCTATAACCAAGGAGTTTCATGGTGAGAAATTTTTTATACGAAAAGATAAAGTCCTTTATGCTACACCGCTTTTCGCCATATTAATACTTATAGAATTTACAGATATATTATTTGCTATAGATTCCATACCTGCAATTTTTTCTATAACTACAGATGCATTTATTGTTTATACTTCTAACATATTTGCCATAATGGGGTTAAGAAGTATGTATTTTGTGTTAGGAAGCTTACAGGAAAAATTTAAATATGTTAAATATGGAGTGGCTTTAATACTTACCTTTACTGGAGTAAAGCTAGCATTGTTGTTTTTCCATGTTGAGATTCCAATACTTATTTCATTAATAGTCATATTTGCTATATTAATAGGAAGTATACTTGCATCTTTAGCCATAAGTAACTATGAAAGAGAAGAAAAGAAGGTAGTGTAACGAAAAAAAATAAGTTTAAAAAGGTTCTTGTTAAAAATTGCATAAATAAATTTTCATATGTTATAATAATCCATGAAAAAACTTCTTAAGGAGAATAAGAAAAGATATGGGAAATTTACTTTATCCAATTAAAATCAAAGGAAAATACGGGTATATAGATGAAGAAGGAAATATAAGAGTAGAATGCAAATATGATTTTACAGATGACTTTTATGAAGGCTATTCTATAGTTGCAGTGGGAGATAAATACGGAATTATAGACTTGGAAGGAAATGAAGTTATAGCTATTGAATATGATGACATTTATAATTTCAGTGATGGAATCGCAATTTTTGAAGCTGAAGGTAAGAGAGGTTATGTAGAAAAAAATGGAAAGATTATTGCAGAAGCTAAATATGATGATGCAATAGGTTTTTCAGAAGGTTTAGCAGCTGTTAAAAAAGGATATAATTGGGGATACATAGATAAAAGCGGTAATGAAGTGATAGAACCTCAATTTTTAGATGCTGCGGATTTTAATGAAGGTATTGCACTAGTTCAATATGGAGGCAAAATCGGATATATTGATAAGCAAGGAAAATTCATAATAGAACCTAAATATTCTTATGCAAATAATTTTTCAGAAGGGTTAGCATCCGTTTTAAATAATAAATATGGATATATAGATCTTAAGGGAAGTATGATTATTAAACCAGCTTATGATTCAGCAGGATTATTTAATGAAGGGCTTGCAGCAGTAGAGATAAATGAGAAATATGGTTTTATTGATAAAAATGGAGAATTAGTTATAGCTTTAAAATATGATTGGGTAGATGACTTCAATGGCGGATTGGCAACTGTAGCTGTAGGAGATAAATATGGTTTTATTGACAAAGAAGGTAAAGAAGTTATAAAGGTAGTTTATGATAACGTAGGTAACTTAAGCAATGGACTTATAGCAGTCCAAATAGAAGATAAATTTGGTTTTATGAATGAAAAAGGTGAAATAGTGATAAAACCTGCCTTTGAAGAAGCTTTTGATTTTCAGGGGGATTTAGCAAAAGTATATTTTGAAAAAAGAGAAAGATATATAAACAAAAAGGGTGAGTTTATAAATCCAAAATCAAATTCCTGACTTATGCAATTTCCAAGATAAAAAGCATATAATGAACTATAATAATGAATTTGGAAGGATATTATGTTAGATATAATAGTACAATATATTCTAATTCTTGTTATGGTTTTATGTGTTGGATATTTAATATACTTTTTAAAAGAAAAAGGCATAATACGTCACAATGATTATTATGGCATAACATACACTATACTGGCGCAGCTTGAGAATCATGAAGCCTCCCAGGAGTATGTGAAAAAAGTATTGAATGCGGTGGGTAAAGCTGTAGAGTTTGTGGAAATTAACTATAAAGATTATCCTAATGAGGAAAAAGAAGAGAGAGCTTTGGTTTTATCTAAGGAATTGATACGAGAGCTTGAGCTGGATAGTCAGATAGGAGAAAAGCCTATTCGTTATATAATCAGGCTTGCTTGTGGCTTGAGAGGAAAATATTAAATAGTCTGAAATCGATAAATTGTAAGCAATGTAGAAAAGTTATTCTAAGGAATAACTTTTCCTATTTTTGTAACTTTCTTTCGTGAGTATTGACATTATTCTATTTATCTGTAATTATAGATTTTATGATGAGTATGTGACAATAAGCGCATGCTTATGTTTTGGCGGAATTATTATAGATGTTGCTATGGAGGAAAAGATGATTAACGAGAACATTGAAAATAAAAGTTATGATGTTACCGACCTAACTTCTCTAGAGAAGCTTGAACCGGTAAGAATAAGACCAGGAATGTACATAGGCTCCACAGGAACTAAAGGACTGCATCATTGCATATGGGAAATACTTGATAATGCAATAGATGAAATTTCTAATGGCTTTGGTGATAGAGCTTATGTAATATTAAACAAAGATAAAAGCGTAACTGTTAAAGATAATGGAAGAGGAATTCCAACAGGGATACATCCTGTTAAGAAGAAATCTGGAGTAGAGATGGTGTACACTGAACTTCATACTGGAGGAAAATTCGATAATAAGAATTATAAAACTTCAGGAGGACTTCATGGAGTTGGAGCTTCAGTAGTTAATGCACTATCTAAGTGGCTTGAAGTAGAGGTATGTCAGAACGGAAAAATTTACAGGCAGAGATTTGAATATGCATTTGACAAATCAATGAAAAAAATTATGCCAGGTACTCCTGTAACAAAGCTTGAGGTTATAGGTAACAGCGACGAAACTGGTACAAAGGTAACCTTCATGCCTGATAAAGATATTTTTACATCTACAGAATTTAAGTCTGATACAATAGATGAAAGATTGCAGGAACTTGCCTTTCAAAATAAGGGAATAACCCTTGTTTTTATAGATGATAGAGGAGAAGAAACTATTCAGAAGGAGTATCATTCTCAGAGGGGCTTATTAGATTTTATAGATTATTTAAATGAAAGTAAGACTCCTCTTCATGAAGTACCTATCTTATTTGATGGAGAAAAAAATATCAATGGAATAGATATGTACGGAGAAGTGTGCATTCAGTTCACAGATTCCACTACTGAATATATAGCAAGTTATGTAAATAATATTCCTACTACTGAAGCAGGAACTCATGAAGCTGGCTTTAAAACGGGTATGACCAGAACTTTTAAGGAATGGGCAAAAAAACTCAATATACTAAAAGATAAGGATAAAGAATTTGAAGGTGACGATTTAAGAGAGGGAATGACAGCTATAGTTAGAATAAAGCTTTCAAATCCTATGTTCGAAGGGCAGACTAAGACCAAGCTTGGTAATAATGAAGCTTATACCATGATGAATGAACTTTGCTATATTAAGTTCTCAGAGTGGATAGAAGATAATAAAGAAGTTGCTACTACTATAATATCTAATGCTGTTGACGCAGCTGCCAGAAGAGAAAAGATTAAAAAAATTAATGATGCGGAAAGAAAAAAAATAGGTAAGGGAACGGCTCCCTTAGCTGGAAAAATAGCAGTATGCACCTTTAAGGAAGCTGAGGTAAATGAATTTATAATCGTAGAGGGAGATTCAGCTGGAGGAAGTGCTAAACAAGCTAGGGACAGACGTTTCCAAACTATAATGCCCTCAAAAGGTAAAATAATGAACACGGAAAAACAGAAGCTTGAAAATGTGCTTTCCAGCGAGGAACTTAAAATTTTTAATACTGCTGTAGGAACTGGTGTGCTGGATAATTATAATGAAAAAGATTTAAAATATCATAAAATTATAATATTAAGCGATGCGGATGTGGACGGATACCATATAAGAACCCTGTGGATGACTTATGTTTATAGATATATGAGACCTCTAATAGCAAATGGTCATTTATTTATAGCTCTTCCTCCTTTGTACAAAGTATATAAGCAAGGGAAAAAAGGAGAAATAATAAAATACGCTTATAGCGATGAAGATTTAGAAGCAGCTAAAAAAGAAGTTGGGAAAGGAGCACTTATCCAAAGATATAAAGGACTTGGAGAGATGAACCCTGATCAGCTTTGGGAAACCACTCTAAATCCGGAATGCAGAACTCTTCAGCAGGTTACTATAGAAGATGCTTCAAAGGCAGAAAAGATGGTTTCTCTGCTTATGGGAGATGTGGTGGAACCTAGAAAAAATTATATGTATAAGTACGCTGAGTTTTAAATTGGAGGTAAATTGTGGCGAAGAAGATAGAAAAGATACCTAAGGATAATAATATTATAAGAATACCTATAGAAGAAGCTATGCCTGAAAACTATCTGCCCTATGCGGTAGAAGTTGCTAAGGAAAGAGCACTTCCAGATGTTAGGGACGGTCTGAAGCCTGTTCATAGAAGAATAATATATGGAGCATATATGCTTAGAGCTTTTCCAGACAGACCTTACTATAAATCAGCTAGAATAGTGGGAGATATACTTGGTAAATATCATCCTCATGGAGATGCCTCTGTTTATGATTCCATGGTAATACTTGCACAAAATTTCACCACTAGGAATCCCCTTATAGACGGACATGGAAACTGGGGGTCCATAGATGGTGACAGCGCTGCAGCAATGCGTTATACGGAAGCAAGACTCACACCTATTGCCTTGGAAATGATAAGGGATATAGATAAAGATGTAGTAAATATGGTGCCAAATTATTCTGAAACAGAAGATGAGCCAAGTGTGCTTCCAAGCCGCTATCCTAATATATTGGTAAATGGAGCTTTTGGTATAGCAGTAGGATTGGCTACTAATATACCACCCCATAATTTAAGAGAAGTAATAGAAGCTTTGCTTCATTATATAGATAACAAGGACATGACTACTAAGGAGCTTATGAACTATGTTAAAGGACCGGATCTTCCTACAGGAGGAATACTCATTGGAAGAAAATCCATGCTTAATGCTTATGAGAGCGGAGAAGGTAAAGTAACTTTAAGAGCAAAAACTTCTATTGAAAAGCTGGAAACAGGAAGATTAGGTATAGTTATCACTGAGTTTCCTTATAGAAAAAATAAAGCCAAACTATTGCAGAGCATATCTGAGATGACTGGAGATAAAAAGCATTCAAAAGCTCTAGAAGGTATAATGGACATAAGAGATGAGTCTGATAGAAATGGTATAAGGGCTGTAATCGAATTTAAGAAAAGTATAGATTATGATGCAGCAGATAAGGTGCTTAAATATCTTTACAAGAAGACGGATCTGCAAAGCAATATCAATTTCAATATGGTGGCTTTAGCGGATGGAAAGCCTCAGACCATGGGGCTTAAAACTATATTATATCATTATCTAAACCATCAAAAAGAGATAGTTACAAGAAGAACTCAAAAGGAATTAGTTATAGCAGCTAAAAGATTTCACATAGTTGAAGGCTTCATTAAAGCTATAGACATCTTAGATGCCATAATAGAAACTATAAGAGCATCAAAATCTAAAAAAGATGCAGGAGAAAATTTAGTGTCAAAATTCGGCTTTACTGAAATTCAGGCAGAAGCGATATTAGAATTGATGCTTTATAGGCTTACAGGCTTAGAAATAAAGGTTTTTGAAAAAGAATACAAAGAATTAGAAAAGTTGATTGCTAAGCTTAAGAAAGTTTTAGGCAACGAAAAAGAATTATTAAAGGTTATAAAAAATGAGCTTCAGGAAATTTCAGATAAATATGGTGATGATAGAAGAACTGAGATAGTAGAAGATGATGCTGAAGCTAAGATTGATATTGAAGAGATTCTAGTTGTAGAGGACATAATAGTAACTTTATCTAAGGAAGGATATATAAAACGAGTTCCTCTAAAATCTTATACTAGATCTGTTACCAATGTGGAGGATATAGAATATAGAGAAGGGGACTCCATAAAGCAGCTTTTCTCATCTAACACTAGAGATACTATAATGTTTTTTACCAGCAGCGGTAATATGTATCAAGTAAAAGGCATAGATATACCCGAATATAAATGGAAAGAAAAAGGCGATAAGCTGGATAATATAATTAGAGGATTAAACTTAGAGAATGAAAATATAGTAGCAGCCTATAGTGTACCAGCCGCAGAGAGCAAAGAAAGCTTTGTATTTGTAACTAGTGCAGGACTTGTAAAGAAAACTTCTTTAGATAAATTTGCAACAAATTATAGTAAAATTATGGCTCTCAAGCTTAGAGATGGTGAAAAGCTTATATTTACAGAAAAAATCTCATCTGAGCGAAAAGATATTTCTATTAATTGTACTACAGAAAAAGGATTAGTATTTGCAGTGAAGCGCAGCGGGCTTGAGAATTCGGACAGAAGTGTTCTTGGCATAAGTGCAGCAGTTTTAGGAGATATGGACAAAATAGTTTCTGTAGAAATCACAGATAAAGAATCAAATAATCATTTTAAAATAGGACTTAGCTCCTCAGGAGATATAAGAATTTTAAAAGATGGCAGAAGTAAAGCTGAGTTTGAAATAAGCACAAATTCTAAGGAAGAGCTTCTTATATTAACAAATAAGGGAATCGCTTATAAGCTTCCAGCTTATTTATTTGAAAATGTGGAGGGAAGTATAAAACTAGGAGAGTTACTTCAAGGCTTTAGTGAAAATGACGCTAAAATATTAGAGGCTGCCGCTGTAAAAGAATATTCTGATAAATATTATATGATGTTTATGACTAAGAACGGAATGATTAAGAAAACTTCCTTAAAGGACTTTGAAGGAGCCTATATAAATACTCAAGCTTATAAATTTAAAGGCGAGGACGAATTGGTCGCAATAAAACTTTCATCCGCAGAAAATCATAGTGTAATTATGGTAACCAAAAAAGCTATGTGCATAAGATTTGATGCAGAAGCTGTAAGTATCATGGGTAAAGTGGCTTCCGGAGTAACTGGCATAAGCCTTAAAGAAGATGATGCAGTAGTATATTCAGATGTTATGGAAAATTCTGCTTTGGAAAAGGGCATAATAAAATTAACTTCAAGCAAAAGTATAGAAAAGGATGTTAATCTATCTGAAATAAGACTCCAAAACAGAGCTGGAAGAGGAAACAGCATAGTGCTTATAGTATTTGACGATTATATTAAAGATGTTAAAATTGTATGAAATAATCAGTGATATTATTGAAGATAGATAGAAATGAGACTATAATATGAGGGAATCGGTGACGAGCCGATTCCTATTTAAAATTTACATCAAAACGTTTTCAAGACTTTTAATTGGGGAGTGATTTTGTGAATAAAGTATTATTGTTTTTAGTGGATGGCTTTGAAGAAATAGAAGCCCTTACTATAGTTGATGTTTTAAGAAGAGCAAATGTTCAATGCGATATATGCTGTGTTAAAGATTATGAAGTTACAGGCTCTCACGGCATTGCGGTAAAAGCAGATATAAATATAGATGAAATAGATGAAAGAGAGTATAATGGAGTTATACTTCCGGGCGGTCCTGGAACTGAAAACCTAAAAAATAACATAAGAATCGTAAATCTAGTTAAGGATTTTTACATGAGCGGCAGACTGACAGCAGCTTTGTGTGCAGCACCTCAAGTATTAGCAGAGGCCGGTATAGTAGATGGAAAAAACATAACCTCCTATCCAGCAGTAAAAGAAAGGCTTAAAAATTGTATTTATCAAGAAGAAGTTGTGGTGCAGGACGGCAATATCATTACAAGCAGAGGTCCAGCAACCAGCCTTCCTTTTGCCTATGCTATTTTAGATTATCTTGGAGAAGGAGAAAAAGCAGAAGAGCTTAAAGAAGGAATGATGTATAATTTTTTAAAGCAGAATATTCAATAAAGCAATAAAAAATATAAAAACTTTGATATAATAAAAGCGGATACATAGTTTAGCTAGCTATAAATCCGCTTTTTATTTTTATTAGAAATGGGGACTTTTATGGAGTGTTGCTTTTTAGATAATGGAATTAAATTTATATATATGCACAGAGATACAGAACTTTCTTCCTTTTGCATAGGGTATAATGCTGGTGCCTTGGAAGAAAAGGATTATGAGTTAGGTACAGCCCACGCAGTAGAACACATGCTGTTTAAAGGAACTAAAAAGAGAGATGAGCAGCAGATAAATGAGGAGTTTGATAGATTATTTGCCTTTAATAATGCTATGACTAACTATCCTTATGTAATATATTATGGCACATTAAGAAGCAGGGATTTTGCTGCAGGCTTTGAACTCTACAGCGATATATTGCTCAATGCTGATTTTAAGGCAAAAGGCTTTGAGGAAGAGATGGATGTAATAAGGCAAGAGCTTGTGGATTGGGAAGAAGACTATAATCAGGTATGTGAAGATGAATTATTTTATAATTCTTATAAAATGAGAAGAATAAAAGAGAAAATAATAGGAACTAAAGAATCAATTGATAAAATAAGTTTATCTTCAATGGAAGAATATTACAATAGATATTATTGTCCAGGAAATTGTGTTGTAAGTGTAGTTTCCTCTCTTGAATTTAATGAATGCTATAATGTGGTAAATAAAATTTTTGGAAGCTGGGGAAGACCCTTTAAAGGAATATACCCATTGCAGGAAGAAAAAAATATACCAGGTATATATAGCAAAGGTAAAGGGATACAGGGAGCTAAGATTAAATATATATTCGATATACATAATTTAAATCCAAAAGAGCTTTGTGCATTACACATATTCAATATGATCTTTGGAGAAGGGGTAAGCTCTATGCTCTATGATGAGGTGAGAACTAAAAAAGGAATGGCTTATGAAGTAGGAAGCCGAATTAAAAATGAGCGAGGGATAAAATTATTTTCTATAGATGTAAGCACTTCCAAGGAAAACTTGAATCAGTGCCTAAAAAGCATAGATGAATGCATAGAAAAAGCTAAGAATATGTTTTTTGAAGATAACAGAATAGCTGATACCAAAAATAGACTTCTATTAAAGAATCTATTAACTGAAGAAAGATCAGTGGAGCTCTGTAAAAAAGTAACAACTTATGAACTTATGTATGGAGATTTTAATGTTTTTAAGGAAGAGTTCAATTACAATGTTACTGGAGAAGATATAAAAAATGTGATAAACACAGTATTGCAAAAACCATCAATACAATTGATATTATAGGAGTGAAACAATGGAAAAGAGATGGATGCTCAAAGGAAGCAGCTTGGATATAAAAAAACTGGCATCCGAAGCCGATATTGACTTAATACTAGCCAATATATTAGTGCATAGGGGGATAAAAAATCCAAAGGAAATGAAGATGTTTCTTAATGTAGATACTTCTGAGTTACATAATGGAAGCAGCATGAAGGACATGGATAAAGCCGTAGCTATGATAAAAAACGCCATATTTTCTAAAAAGAAAATATACGTATATGGTGATTACGATGTAGACGGAGTTATGAGTACCTATATATTATATAGAGGGCTTAAAGAATGCGGGGCAGATGTAAGATTTCACATACCTCATAGAGAGAATGAAGGCTATGGCATGAACACCGAGGTGGTAAAAAGAATAAAGGAGGAGGGCTGCGATTTAATAATTACCTGCGATAATGGTATTGCTGCTTTTGAACAGGTAGAAGAAGCTAAAAAATTAGGCATGGAAGTTATAATAACAGATCACCATGATATACCCTTTGTAGAAGAGGGAGAGGATAGAAGATATGTTATTCCAGCTGCAGATGCAGTAGTTAATCCTAAACAAAAACAGTGCGAATATTCCTTCAAGTATTTATGCGGAGGAGGAATTGCCTATAAATTTATTGAAAAACTTTATGAGCAAATGGATATAAGCAAGCTAAAAACCTATGAATTGATGCAATATGCAGCTATTTCTACAATATGCGATGTGGTGGATTTAGTGTCTGAAAATAGAGTTATTGCTAAAACAGGACTAGAAATGCTGAATACCACAGAAAATATGGGGCTTAGAGCCTTGATAAAGGAATGCGGACTTGAAGATAAAAGGATAAGCGCCTATCATATAGGTTTCATAATAGGACCTTGTATAAATGCTACTGGAAGGTTGGAAACTGCTAAATTATCCTTGGAGCTTTTGCTTAGTCAAGATGAAGAAGAAGCCGCAGAGCTGGCTAAAAAACTTAAGGAACTTAATGAAGAAAGACAGATAATGACTAATAAAAGCGTAGAGAGAGATATAGATATAATAAACAGAGAAGGTATGCTCAAAGATAGAGTGCTGGTTATATATGATGAGGAAATACATGAAAGTATAGCTGGAATTGTGGCGGGAAGAATTAAAGAAAGATATAATCTTCCGGCTATAGTGCTTACTAAAGGTAAAGAGATGGCTAAAGGTTCCGCAAGATCCATCGAGGAATATAATATGTTTGAGGAGCTAGTTAAATGTAAAGAGCTCCTGTCAAAGTTCGGAGGACACCCTATGGCAGCAGGAATGTCTATTGAACAGGGAAAAATACCAGCTTTAAGAAATATGCTTAATGAAAACTGCAGTCTGAAAGATGAGGATTTAATTCCTAAGGTAAGAATAGATCAAAAGCTGCCTTTAAAATATGTATCTTTTTCACTGATTAATGAGCTGAAGCAATTGGAGCCTTTTGGAAAGGGAAATCCATCTCCAATATTTGCAGAGAAGAATATTATTTTAGAGAAGATATATCTTTTGGGGAAAAATAAGAATGTTATAAAATTTATATTTAGGTTTAATAACAATAGAAACTCTATAAACGGTATCTACTTTGAAGGGGAAGAATTTAGAGAAATGATTGAAGCTGCTCATGGAGAAGAATATTATAAAAAATTTATAAACGGATATATAAATGGAGTGAAAGTAGATATAATATATTATCCCGAAATAAATGAATACAATGGCAGCAGTACACTTCAGCTTATAATAAAAGATATCAGGTTATCAGTGAATATATAATTTGAAAATTATTTTTGGAGGGGAATAATGAAGAAGTATAAAATTATAATGACAGGCGGAGGTTCTGCAGGTCATGTTACACCTAATCTAGCAATAATTCCAAAGCTTAAAGAGAAGGGCTTTGAAGTACAATATATAGGAACCTTTGACGGTATAGAAAAGAAGATAATATCTGATGAGAATATAAAATATCACGCTATTTCCAGCGGTAAACTTAGAAGATATTTTGATGTGAAAAATTTTACAGATCCCTTTAAAGTGGTAAAAGGCATATTCGAAGCTAAAAAAATAATAAAAAGAGAAAAGCCGGATGTGGTGTTTTCAAAAGGCGGATTTGTAGCTGTGCCTGTGGTAATGGGTGCTTTCTTTAACGGTGTGCCAGTGGTAGCACACGAATCTGATATTACTCCTGGACTTGCCAATAAGCTTTCGCTGCCATACTGCACCAAAATATGTGTAACTTTTCCGGAAACTTTGGAGCATGTTAAGAAGAATAAAGGAGTGATAACTGGAACTCCCATAAGAGAAGAGCTTCTAAAGGGAAGTAAATTGAAGGGAAAAGAAATATGTGGATTTGATTCAAATAAGCCTGTTTTATTGGTAATAGGAGGAAGTCTAGGTTCCAAGGTTATAAATGAAGCTTTAAGAGGGCATATTAGTGAGGTAACTAAAAACTTTTCTGTGATTCATATATGCGGTAAAGGAAATTTGGATAAATCCATAACCAATAAAAACTATGTACAATTTGAATATGTAAATGATGAACTTCCTCATCTGATGGCTTATGCTGACATAGTTTTATCTAGAGCTGGGGCAAATTCAATATATGAACTTTTAGCATTGAAGAAGCCTAATCTGTTAATTCCTCTATCCAAAAAATCCAGCAGAGGGGATCAAATCTTAAATGCTAGATCCTTTGAAAAGAACGGATATAGTATGGTGCTGGAAGAGGAACAGGTGAATGGTGAAGTATTGCTGAAAAATATAAATAAATTATATGAAAATCGTAATAAATTTATTCAAAATATGGCTAAAAGCGATTTGCAAAACAGTGTGGAAAAGATCGTGGATATAATTGCAAATTCTATCAAGTAGCATCAACTATATAACTAGATATCTAGTTATATAGTCATGTAGTTGAAATGAGCAAAAATAATTTAAAAAGGGGAAGAGATACTATGAAGATAAGGTGCTTGGGAGCAGCTGAAAATGTTACTGGTTCTTGTCATATGCTGAATATTATGGGTAAGACAATCCTTCTAGATTGCGGAATGTATGTAGGCGAAGATGAAAATGAAGTTAATAATAGTGAATTTAGCTTTGATCCTAGCAGTGTGGAATGCGTTATTTTATCTCATGCCCATATTGATCATAGCGGTAGAATACCACTTCTTTATAAAAAGGGGTATAAGGGAAAAATTATATCCACAAAAGCTACAGAAGATCTCTGCACAGCCATGCTTCCGGATAGCGGTCATATAGCAGAAATGGAGACAGAATGGAAGAATAGAAAAAGAATAAGAAGAGGACAAGAACCTCTTGAACCCTTATATACAGCTAAGGATGCTGCAGAATGTATAAAAAATTTCGAAGGGCATAGCTATGAAGAATTTATAGACATCTTTGAGGGTGTAAGGATAAAATTTAGAGATGCGGGGCATCTTTTGGGATCAGCCTTTACAGAAATATATGTAAAAGAGATAGGGAAAAAAGAAATTAAATTAGTATATAGCGGAGACATAGGAAATACTAATATTCCTATAATAAAGGATCCAACATATATTGACAGTGCGGATTATGTAATTATGGAAACTACCTATGGCGATAGGGTCCATGAGGCTTTAAAAAATGAATTTGAAGCTCTATCTGATATAATAAAGGACACCTTTAAAAGAGGAGGGAATGTTATAATACCTTCCTTTGCGGTAGGAAGGACTCAGGAAGTATTATATGCTTTAAACAAATTTGTAGAGGAGGATATGACAAATTTAAAAGTTTATGTAGACAGTCCCCTTGCATACGAATCCTCCGTGGTGTTTCAAAAGAATACAAATATATTTGATGAAGATGCTGCAAGAGCTCTAAAAAATGGCGATAATCCCATAGATTTTAAGGGACTTGTATATACAAGAAATGCAGAAGATTCCATGGAAATAAATAAAATAAAATCTGGAGCCATAATAATATCCTCCAGCGGTATGTGCGAAGCAGGAAGGATAAAACATCATTTAAAGCATAATCTTTGGAGAAAAGAGTGCTCTGTTGTATTCGTTGGATATCAGGCAAATGGAACACTTGGCAAAAGCATATTGGACGGAGCTAAAAAAGTAAAAATATTTGGAGAAGAAGTGGCGGTAAATGCAAAAATATACAATCTTCACGGGTTGTCTGGTCATGCTGATAGAAATGGTCTTTTAAAGTGGATTTGCGCCTATAAAAATAAACCTAAAAAAGTCATACTGGTGCATGGAGACAAAGGGGCCCAGGAAAGCTTTCTGAAGGAATTAATTAGAAAGGGATTCAATGCTGTTATAGCGAAAAAAGATGCTGTTATAAATATAAATGAAAGTGTTGAAGAAAATGAAGCACTTAAAAATAAACTTATGAAATATATTCAGTCCATAGACGATTACTCAAATATCAGCAAAGAAGAAGTTATTAGGCATATAGAAAATATATTTAAAGAAGCTTAGCTAAATAAAGCTAAATGGATAAAAATAAGCTAACAATCAAATAAATTATATGAAACAGGCTCAAAGAACTATTGAAAAAATTAAATAATAGTTTATAATTGTATATGATTACTTCTTAAATAGATGTAAGAAAGGGTGATTTTGTGAAAAAAGTTAGTATTATTTATTGGAGTAACGGCGGAAATGTTGAAGTATTGGCTGATGCAATCTTCGAAGGAGCTAAGGAAGCTGGAGCAGATGTATCTATAAAACTAGTTTCTGAAGCAGAGGTTGAAGATGTTACAAAAGCAGATGCAGTGGCATTTGGAAGCCCATCTATGGATAATGACAGGATTGAACAACAAGAGTTGGAGCCCTTTATAAACAAGTTTAAACTTCTCCCTAATAACGGAAAATCTTTGGTGCTTTTCGGTTCCTATGGCTGGGACAATGGAAAGTTTATTGAAGATTGGAAAACCAAAATGGTTGACTATGGCTTTAACGTTGTAGGTGAGCTAGCTGTAAAAGAATCACCAGATGAAGCTCAACTTGCTAAAGCAAAGGAATTAGGAAAGTTGCTATCAAAATAATAACAAATTTTTAGAAAGAAGGAATTTGTAATGAGAAAAATGAAGACAATGGATGGAAATACCGCAGCAGCTCATATATCTTATGCATTTACTGATGTTGCAGCAATCTATCCTATAACTCCATCTTCTCCAATGGCTGAACATGTTGACGAGTGGAGTTCTCAAGGAAGACTTAACGTTTTTGGACAAAAAGTTAAGGTTATGGAAATGCAGTCAGAGGCAGGTGCTGCTGGAGCAGTTCATGGTTCACTACAGGCTGGAGCATTGACTACTACATATACTGCATCACAGGGTTTACTTTTAATGATTCCAAATATGTACAAGATTGCTGGAGAATTGCTACCAGGAGTATTCCATGTAAGTGCTAGAGCATTAGCAACTAATGCGCTAAATATATTCGGAGATCATCAAGATGTTATGGCTGCTAGAGCAACTGGTCTTGCAATGCTTGCAGAAAGCAGTGTTCAGGAAGTTATGGATCTTTCAGCAGTTGCACATTTAGCTGCTATAAAAGGAAAAGTTGGATTTATAAACTTCTTCGATGGTTTCAGAACTTCTCATGAAGTACAGAAAATTGAAATGCTTGAGTATGATGAATTAAAAGAGCTTCTTGATATGGATGCTGTTAATGAATTCAGAAGAAAAGCTTTGAATCCTGAACATCCAGTAACAAGAGGTACAGCACAGAATGGTGATGTTTACTTCCAGAGCAGAGAAGCATCTAATAAATACTACAATGCAATTCCTGAAATTGTAGAAAATTATATGTCTGAAATAAGCAAGCTAACTGGTAGAGAATATCATTTATTCAATTACTATGGTGCTGAAGATGCAGAGAGCATAATAGTAGCTATGGGCTCAGTATGTCAGACTGTTGAAGAAACTATTGATTACTTAAGTGCTAAGGGAGAAAAAGTTGGACTATTAAACGTACATCTTTTCAGACCATTCTCATTAGAACATTTCTTTAAGTATATACCAAAGACAGTAAAGAAAATCGCTGTTTTAGATAGAACTAAGGAACCAGGATCAGCTGGAGAACCATTATATCAGGATGTTAGAAATGCATTCTACGATGCAGCAGAAAAGCCAGTTATAGTTGGTGGAAGATATGGATTAGGTTCTAAGGAAGTAACTCCAGGAAGCATACTTGCAGTATTTGACAACCTTAAGAGCGAAAGTCCAAAGAATGGTTTCACTTTAGGAATAAATGATGATGTTACATTCTTATCATTACCTATAACTGAAGAAATAGATGTTACTGTTCCAGGAACAACTGCTTGTAAGTTCTGGGGACTTGGATCAGATGGTACTGTTGGTGCTAACAAGAGTGCTGTTAAGATCATAGGTGACCATACAGACATGTATGCTCAAGCTTATTTCCATTATGATTCAAAGAAATCTGGTGGAGTAACAATTTCTCACTTAAGATTTGGTAAGTCACCAATAAAATCACCTTATCTAATAACTAAAGCTAATTTCATAGCTACTCATAATCAGTCATATGTTTATAAGTATGATGTATTAGCTGGATTAAAGGATGGAGGAAGCTTCTTACTTAACTGTATATGGGATAAAGAAGAAGTTGAAAAGCATCTGCCAGCAAGAATGAAGAGATATATTGCTAAGCACAATATAAACTTCTATACATTAAATGCTGTTAAGATAGCTCAAGAAATAGGTCTTGGCGGAAGAATCAACATGATAATGCAAGCTGCTTTCTTTAAGATAGCTAACATAATTCCTGTTGAAGATGCTGTTAAGTACTTAAAGGATGCTGTTGTTCAGTCCTATGGTAAAAAAGGTGAAAAAGTTGTTAACATGAACAATGCAGCTATAGATAAAGGAATAGATGCTTTAGTTAAGATAGAAGTTCCAGCAAGCTGGACAGATGCTAAAGATGAAGAAGTTGTTAAGAAGGATGTTCCTGCATTCGTAAAAGATGTATTGGAACCAATGAATGCTCAAGAAGGAGATAAACTTCCTGTAAGTGCATTCTCAACTGATTTAGTTGATGGATCTTTCCCAAGCGGAACAGCTGCTTACGAAAAGAGAGGAATAGCTATTAATGTACCTGAATGGCAGATTGATAACTGTATCCAATGTAACCAATGTTCATATGTATGTCCTCATGCAGCAATAAGACCTTTCTTATTGAATGAAGAAGAAGTTAAGAATGCCCCAGAAACATTCAAGAGCAAAAAAGCTGCAGGCGGAAAGACATTTGAAGGCTTAAACTACAAGATACAGGTAACTACTTTAGATTGTACAGGATGCGGAAACTGTGCTCAGGTATGTCCAGCTCCTAACAAAGCTCTTATAATGAAGCCAATTGAAACACAGGAAGAACAAATTGCAAACTGGGATTATGCTCTTAAGCTTTCACCAAAGGCTAACCCAATGGGCGAAGGCAGCGTTAAGGGAAGTCAGTTCCAGCAGCCACTTCTTGAGTTCAGCGGCGCTTGCGCAGGTTGCGGAGAAACTGCATATGCTAAGCTTGTAACTCAATTATTTGGTGATAGAATGATGATTGCTAATGCTACTGGATGTTCATCAATATGGGCTGCTAGTGCACCAGCAACAGCATATACTCACAACCATGAAGGAAAGGGTCCAGCTTGGGCTAACTCATTATTCGAAGACAATGCTGAATTTGGACTTGGTATGTATCTTGGAGTTTCTCAGTTAAGGGACAAATTATTAGATACTGCTAAGAAGATAGTAGCTGGAGAAGCTCCTGCTGATCTTAAGGAAGCATTAGAAGCTTGGGTTGCTGGAAAAGAAGATGGAAAAGCTTCAAAAGCTGCAGCATTAAAAGCATTACCACTTCTTGAAGCAAACAAGGATAAATACGAAGATGTTGCTTACATCTACGAAAACAGAGATTTCTTAATAAAGAAATCACAGTGGATATTCGGTGGAGACGGTTGGGCTTACGATATCGGATACGGCGGATTAGATCACGTACTTGCTAGCGGTGAGGATATAAATGTTCTTGTATTTGATACAGAAGTTTACTCAAACACTGGCGGACAGTCTTCTAAATCGACTCCAACATCTGCTATAGCTAAATTCGCTGCTTCTGGTAAGAGAACTAAGAAGAAGGATCTTGGAATGATGGCTATGAGCTATGGATATGTATATGTAGCTCAGATATCTATGGGTGCTGATAAGAATCAGACACTTAAGGCAATAGCTGAGGCTGAAAGCTATCCAGGACCATCACTTATAATAGCTTATGCTCCATGTATCAACCATGGACTTAAAGCTGGTATGGGTAAGAGCCAGTTAGAAGAGAAGAAGGCAGTAGATTCAGGATACTGGGCATTATATAGATACAATCCAACTTTGAAAGAAGATGGAAAGAATCCATTTAGCTTAGATTCTAAGGAACCAACTGAATCCTTCAGAGACTTCTTATTAGGAGAAGTTAGATATGCTTCACTTGCTAAGGCATTCCCAGAACAAGCTGAAAGCTTATTCGAGAAAACTGAACAAGATGCTAAGGAAAGATTGGAAGGCTACAAGAAGTTAGCTGGAAAGTAATTCCTAGTTATGGGAGGACACGTCATTAGACGTGTCCTTTTATATTAAAAATAATTATTTTTTAATAAAGTTTTCAAAAAAAGCTTTTATTATTTACGGATTAAGGGTAAAATGTTAACATGAAGCTTTAAAGGAGGTGCAATTCGTATCTGCTTAGATGCGAAGAAATATATGGAAAAAGAAAAATTACACAACTGTGGTTGTGAAGACGAAGGTTGCGGTTGCAACGAAAACTCAGCTAATAGCTGCGGATGTGGTGACAGTGAAGAATCCAGTTGTGGATGCGGACACGATCATGCACATGAAGAAGATGGATGTGGCTGCGGTCATGATCATGGTCCATTACTAGTAGAACTAGAGGACGAAAATGGAAACACAATTCAATGCGAAGTCGTTGATGGTTTTGAATACAAGGACAATGAATATGCTTTGGTTCAGAATCCAGAAGATGGTTCGGTATATCTTTTCAAGGTTGTTGGTGAAGGTGAAGAAGCTGAATTAACTATTCCAGAGGATAGTGAATTCCAAGAAGTTTCTGCTTACTATCAGAGTACACTTGAAGAAGAATAAAATAAAGAAAAGGAACCTAAGGGTTCCTTTTGTTTTATATAAAATTTTTGGAGGTATATATGGAAAAGTTAGCTATATTTGATGTGGACTATACTTTGACTAAAAAAGAAACACTGGTGGAATTTTATAAATTTATATTAAAAAAAAATCCTAAACTTTTATTAACGCTTCCATATGTTTTGAGAAGTGGCGTTATGTACATATTTAAATTTATAGAATTAAAAAAAGCTAAAGAAGGCTTTATGAGATTTGTAGAAAATATTCATGAAGAGGAAATGAATAAACTGGTTAAGGCCTTTTACAGCGAAAAGTTAAGTAAATTAATATATGAGGATGCCATGGCAAAGATTAAAGAATTAAAAGAAAAAGGCTTTAAGGTGTATTTAATATCCGCTTCTGCAGAATTTTATTTGAAGGAACTTTACAATATAAAGGAAGTAGATAAAGTAATAGGTACCAGATATAAAGTAGAAGATGGATATCACAGCAGCTGCATGATAGGAGAAAATTGCAAAGGCGAAGAGAAGGTAAGAAGACTAAAGGAAGAATTGAAAAAAGAAAATATTGAAGTGGATTTTGAAAATTCATATATGTTTTCTGATTCTTTATCTGATTTGCCCTTATTTAATCTTGTTGGCAATCCATACCTAATAAATTATAAAAAAAATCATCCCACAATAAAAATATTGAATTGGAAATAAGGAGGCAAAAGTATATGAGTGAATGCTTTTCTGAATATTATATTGATAATGGTGAGATTAAAGAAAAAATTGAATTTAAAGATGATTTCATTAAAAAAGGTAAGTCTGTTTATGAAGTTATAAGAATAAAGGATGGTATTCCACTATTCTTAGAGGAGCATTTAAACAGGTTAAGTAATTCGCTTAAGCTGGTAAGCAAACCTATGATTTCAAATGAAAACAATATCAAAAGAGATATGGAAAAACTAATAATTAAGCTTAAAGTTAAAGAAGGAAATATAAAATTAGTATTTAACTATGAAGCTGAAGATCATGAGTACATATATATGATAAAACATAATTATCCTGCCCCAAAAGTGTATGAAAAAGGAGTGGATACTATTTTTTATCATGGAGAAAGAGATAATCCTAATGCTAAAGTTATTAATAGCAGCTTTAGAGAAAAAGTTAATGATGAGATAGAAAAAAATAGAGCTTTTGAGGCTATATTAGTCGATAATAATGGATTTATGACAGAAGGAAGCAAATCAAATATTTTTATGGTTAGCAATGGGACTGTGATTACTTCGCCTGTGAGTCAAGTTTTGCCTGGAGTGACTAGAGGAGTGATTATAGATTTATTAAAGGAAGCTGGAATAAGCTTTAGAGAGACTCAAGTGCACTATACAAATATCGGAGAACTTGATGGCTTATTTATATCAGGAACATCTCCGAAGGTGCTACCTATAGGTAAGATTGAAGAGAAAAGATTCAATTCTGCCAGCAATGATATAATAAATAAAATTATGATTTTATATGACAAAAAAATACAAGAATATATAGACAATTATTCTGGTACATCAAATAAATAAGAAATATATGAATTAAATACAAAATACTCCATAAAAAATATATTAAAAATAGTAATTTTTTAATAAAAATATTAAAGGATATTAAAATTATTACGATATATAATATAAGATTTAAATAAACAAAAAGTATGTAAAAATATAGATATATATGGTACCGTATGATATACTTAATTTATAATATGCTTAAATTTTCAATTAAATAAGTAAGGAGTGTGCCATAATCATGGGGACACAAAAATATAAAGGTAGTACACTTAGGCAGTGCCTCAAAAAAGCTAGTGAAGAACTTGGTATTTCTACTGAAGATTTGAAGTATAAGATTCTAGAGGAAAGAAGAACATTTCTTAAAAAAGATATCACTATAGAGGTAGAAGTTCCAAATGAAGAAGTCGATAATCTGCAGATAGATGAAGAGTCTGTAGAAGAAAAGATAATAGATGGAACTGCTGCAGTTGAAAATGGAAGATTGGTTGTTAAAAATCCTGAAAATGGAGGAACACAGCCTACGATTATAGCAGGTGTTGGTGTTTTTGTAGCAGTGAATGGAGAAGATATCCATGGCCCGACTCAAATTAGCGAAGAGGATACTGTAGATGTGCAGTTTGCAGATTATCAAGCTAAAAGATATCTAAATATAAAGGTATCTGAGGATGACATGAAAGCATTTGCTACCATAAAATACGAGCCACAAATTAAGTGTAATTTAAAGGATACCGAAGCAAATACCAGAATAATATTAGAATTTGTATCCTGCGAAAAAATATTTCCTGATAAGTATACAGTAAATGAGGTAAAGGAAGCACTTATAAAAGAAAAAATAATCTATGGAATAAAGAATGAAGGCATTGAAAAATGTATAGAAGCTTCAACCGATGAACCGATTTTAGTGGCGGAAGGAGTTTATGCTAAGCCTTCAATTAATGATACTATTATATATAAATTTGATGGCGGTAATAAAAAAAATTTTGTGGATGATGGCAGCAGAATAGATTATAAAAATTTAA
This sequence comes from Clostridium sp. 19966, assembly GCF_032335695.1. Taxonomy (NCBI): domain Bacteria; kingdom Bacillati; phylum Bacillota; class Clostridia; order Eubacteriales; family Clostridiaceae; genus Clostridium; species Clostridium sp. 19966. Next base: position 181,096 of record NZ_JACTOJ010000006.1, on the reverse strand, counting down.
ATATAATCAATTCTGTTAGAAAAGGTGAGGTACTAGCAGAACTAATTACTGGAGAGGATGGAACTAATGGCATAAATATTCATGGGCGCCAATTAAAAACATCTCAAAGGAAGATATTGGAACTTAGAGCTGGTACTGGATGCACAGTTGAAGAAAATAAGGTTATTTCTTCTATTGAAGGTAACCCATGCATTAAAAATAACGTCATATGCGTTAATGAAATATATGAAGTTTCAGGGGATGTTGATATAAAGAGCGGAAACATTAATTTCATTGGTGATGTTAAAATTAATGGAAATGTTTCAGAAGGTATGAACGTTAAATCTCAATCCTCTATTTATGTGGAAAGAGATGTACAAAAAGCTAAAATAGTTGGACAAGGATCTGTGATAATTAAAGGAAATGCTATTTCATCTGAGATTTATTCTGGAGGTACTGATGTAATTGTACTTAAAAGGATAAATGATATGATAAGCTTAAAAAATCATATGGAGCTTATGAAAGAAGCCATTAATGAAATAAAGAATTATGGCATTTTGGGGAAAAATAAGAGCGATGGTGAAATAATTAAATTATTAATTGAAAGCAAATTTAAAATTATAAGCAAGAACTGTATTGATATTATCAAAGATTACATATATGATGATAATGTAAACAATGATAAATTACTTCCATTAATAAAAACTAGGCTTATTGGAGCTGCTCCATTATCAATTAAAAAATATAGTGAATTAAATGAACTTTTGTCGGAATTAGAAGAAAAGATTGAATTGTTAAAGAAGAATCTGACAGCGGAAGTTGATACCACTATATCCTATTGTCAAGAATGTAAGGTAAGCAGTTCTGGGAATATATATATAAGCGGAAAGGGCTGCTATATATCTGAATTAACTGCTAATAAATCTATAATTTTTACCAATGATAAAGGTATTTTGCGTGGAGGTGTTCTGTCAGCAGCAGAGGAAATAAGATGTGCTACTGTAGGCAGCAACGGAAAAGTAGTTACAAAACTTAAGGTGGGAAAACATGGACATATTTGGATTGATACAGCCTTTGAGAATACTACTATAGTTGTTGACAATAGAGAATATGTTATTGATATGCCCTGCAGGCAAATTCATGCTTATTTAGATAAAGATAATGAACTTATGGTGGAAAAACTGAAGCTGATTTAGGAGGTACAAGATGGATAATGAATTAAAAGTATTAATCTTTACAATAGATGATGAATACTTTGCAACAGACATTATGGAGGTTGAAAGGATAATTGGGTATGAGCCCACTACAAAACTTCCGGATTCACCTGAATTTATTGAAGGGGTTATAAAGAACTCTGATAATATTTTACCGGTAATGAATCTTGCCAAAAGATTTAAGCTTAATTCTATAAAAAATACAAAAGATGCAAAAATTGTAGTAGCTAAAGAAGAAAAGGGTAAAATAGGTATCGTAGTAGATGCTGTATCCGAGGTTAAAAACATAAAAGAAAGTGATGTAGAAAGCGCTCCAGAGGTGGTATCAGGCATATCAAAAAGATACATACGCGGGTTGATAAAACTTGAAGATAAAATAGTAATATTTTTAAATTTAGTATCTATCCTGACAGAAGAAGAAAAAGAGAAACTTTTATAGGGTGAGTATTATGGAGAATAAAGAAATCAGAGTAGGAATTGCTGACTTGAATACCGTATCTTCCCCTGGAAAATTAATAACTGTTGGATTAGGATCCTGCGTAGGAATAGCTCTTTATGATTCTATATCAAAAATAGGAGGCTTATCCCACATAATGCTTCCAGACAGTACCCAGTTTAACAATGTTGCTAATCCTTATAAATTTGCTGATTTAGCCATACCTATACTTATAGAAAAACTTTTATCGCTGGGGTGCAATAAAAGAAACCTCAAGGCCAAAATTGTTGGCGGAGCTTCAATGTTTAATTTTTCTGATAAAAGTATGACTATGGACATAGGAAATAGAAATGGAATTGCAGTTAAAGCAGCACTTCAAAAGCAAAATATACCTCTAATTTCAGAAGATTTAGGAGGAAATAGAGGCAGGACTATGATATTGGATGCAGATAATGGAAGTGTGTGTATAAGGACTGTGGGTTTAGATATAAAAAATATATAAAGGGGTGATATGTTATATGAAGGAAATAAAGGTTATGGTGGTAGATGATTCAGCTTTGATGCGAAGAATAATATCTGAAATGTTAAGCAACGAAGCTGACATAGAAGTTATAGGCACAGCTAAAAACGGTGCAGAGCTTCTAGAAAAATTGGAAAGTGAAAAACCACATGTAATCACCCTAGATGTTCAAATGCCAATAATGAATGGAATAGACGCGTTGAAAGAGTTAAAGAAAAAAGGAATTAATATACCAGTAATAGTTCTAAGCAGCGTTTCGGAAAGAGATACAAAGCTCACTATGGAATGTTTAGCCGGAGGAGCATTTGATTTCATACCTAAGCCTTCAGGAGAGATTAGTTTGGATATTAATAAGGTACGGGACTTGTTGATTGAAAAAATAAGACTGGCATATAATCAAAAAAAATTAAAAATCGAAGCTGATAAAATCCCAGTAAGTGTTATTAAAGAGAATATTAATACTAATATATCTCAAAAAATAAGAAAGAATTTTGAGGCCATTGTTATAGCAGCCTCCACAGGAGGACCAAAGGCTTTATTTACAGTTATTACTGCTTTGCCGAAGCATATAGGAGTGCCAGTATTTGTAGTACAACATATGCCAGCAGGCTTTACCAAAGCTTTTGCGGAAAGAGTTAATGATAATTCAGATATAAATGTAGTAGAGGCTAAGGATGGAGAAAATGTTGTAGCTGATACTGTATATATTGCTCCGGGCGGATTTCATATGGAGGTATGGGATGACAAGAAAATACATCTTAATCAGGAGCCTTCCATGCATGGGGTAAGACCTGCAGCGGATAAACTGTTTTTCAGCGCTGCTAAAGTATACCAAGGAAGTTTAATAAGTGCAGTGCTTACTGGCATGGGAAAAGATGGCGCCATGGGAACTGCAGAAATTAAAAAATCTGGAGGAGTAACACTGGCGGAGCACTCTTCTACTTGTACAATATATGGCATGCCAAAGGCAGCCTTTGAAACTGGAATGGTAGATGAAATGCTGCCTTTACAAGATATACCCATTCAGGTGGTAAAGCTACTCAAAAGATAAAGGAGGCATTGAATTATGATTACAGACTTTTCTTATTTTCAAGAATGGGTTCTTAAGGAATTTGGAATAAATCTTTCAGCCTACAAATCTAATCAGCTGCATAGAAGAATAAATAGCCTCATGTCTAGAATAGGTGTGGAGACTGATAAAGAATATATAGATTTGCTGAAAAAAGATAAAGCTCAAAGACAAAAATTTCTTGATTTTATCACTATAAATGTTACAGAGTTTTTTAGAAATCCAGAAATCTTTGAAGAATTCAAGAAAAAGATCATTGATGAAGTACTTCCATATAACAAAAATCTAAAGATTTGGAGTGCTGCCTGTTCCATAGGTGCTGAGCCTTATTCTTTGGCTATGATTTTAGATGACATAGCTCCAACTGGAAAGCATAATATAATAGCCACTGATATTGATTCAACCATATTGGAAAGAGCCAAAAAAGGTGTCTATGATGAAGGTGAGCTAAAGAATATCAGGCCAGAATATATGAAAAAGTACTTTACAAATGAAGGTGATAAGTATGCTATTTCTCAAAAATTAAAACAAATGATATCCTTTAAAAAACATGATTTGATATTAGAAAAGTATGACAATAACTTTGATGTTATAGTTTGCAGAAATGTAGTAATATATTTTAACCAGGATGTAAAGAACAATATATATATGAATTTCAGTAATTCCTTGAAAAAAGGTGGACTCTTGTTTGTAGGAGCCACTGAAAGCATATATAATTATAAGGATTTTGGATTTGAGAAAGCATCAACATTCATATATAAAAAAATATAAGGTTAGGAGGAGAAGGATATGGATACTCAACAATATATGTCAATGTTTTTAGAGGAATCAATGGATAATTTGCAGACACTAAATGAATCTTTACTTGAGCTTGAGCAGAATCCAGATGATAAAAATAAACTTAATGAGATATTTAGAGTAGCTCATACTATAAAGGGTATGGCAGCCACAATGGGGTTTAGTCAAATGGCTGAGCTCACACACAAGATGGAGGACGTATTAACAGAATTTAGAGAAGGTGTGCTTTCTGTAAACCAAAATGTTGTAACTGTTCTTTTTCAGTGTTTGGACACTTTGGAGGGTATGGTAAATACTATACAAGATGAAGGCAGTTTAAACAATGTGGATATTGAAAAAATAATGCAGTCCCTTCAATCCATAAGCGAAAGCAAAAATGATGAACCTATAGAAAGCAAAGAAATAGAAAAAGAAGCTGCACCTGTAAAAGCTGCAGTGGAACCTGGAGCTAAGCCAACTATTGCTTTAAATGAGTATGACGTAAATGTTATCCGCCAAGCTGGCTACAGAGGGTACAATGCTTATGAAATAAAGGTAATATTAAATAAGAATACTTTATTAAAATCCGCAAGAGCCTTTCTTGTATTTAAAACTTTAGAGGATAATGGTGAAATAATAAAGTCCATACCAAATACAGAGGATATAGAGAATGAGAATTTCGATTTTGAAATAGATCTTGTTTATGTATCTGAGAAAAACAAAGAATTTGTGTACAACAATATTAAGGGCATATCTGAAATTGATGAAGTAATAATTTCTGTGTTAGATTTAGGAAAACCATCAAGTGCTCCTGCTAAAGAAAATGCAGAAGTTAAGACCGAAGCTAAAAAAGCGGAAGCTCCTAAGCCAAAGGCTGATGCAAAGAAGCAGCCTGAAAAAGAAGCTTCTCCACAGCATAAAAAGGCTCATCAATCCGTAAGAGTTGATTTGGAAAGACTAGATAAATTTATGAACATGGTTTCTGAGCTTGTAATTAATAGAACAAGATTAGAAAAGATAAGTTCTAACTATAAATTAGCTGAACTTAACGAAACCTTGGAACAGGTAGCAAGAACTACATCAGATTTACAAGATCTTGTTATGAAGATAAGAATGCTTCCAGTGGATATAGTATTCAATAGATTCCCAAGACTTATCAGAGATTTATCTGTGGAGCTTAACAAAGAAATTAATTTTGTAATGCAGGGTGCTGATACTGAACTTGACAGAACAGTTATTGATGAAATTGGAGAACCGCTGATTCATCTTTTAAGAAATGCAGCAGACCACGGTGTTGAAAGTAAGGAAGACAGAGAAAAATCTGGTAAGAATCCTGTAGGAACAATAAAATTAAGCGCTTATCAGGAAGGAACTAAAGCTGTTATCAAGGTTGAAGATGATGGTGCTGGCATAAACTTAGAAAAAGTAAAAGCTAAAGCCGAAAAGGTTGGTATAAGCACCGAAGGAATGTCAGATAATGATATAAAAAATCTTATATTTGCCCAAGGATTTAGTACCAGCGAACAGGTAACAGATATTTCTGGAAGAGGGGTTGGTATGGATGTTGTAAAAACTAAAGTATCTAGCCTTGGGGGAACTTTAGATTTAGTAAGTGAAGAAGGAAAAGGTTCAGCCTTCATTATAAAACTGCCTTTGACTCTTCAAATAATTCAATCCCTATTGGTTAATATAGGAACAGAAACCTTTGCTATTTCTTTAGCTTACATTGACAGAGTTATTGATTTCAAGGAAGAAATGGTTAAAAAGACTAACAATAAAGAGGTCATAGTATATAGAGATAGTGTAATTCCGTTTGTAAGAGTTAATGAAAAATTAAAAATAGATAGCGGCGATAACAAGAACAAATATGTTGTTATTGCTAAGGTTGGAGATAAGACTACAGGACTTTTAGTGGATTCACTTCTTGGACAGCAGGAAATAGTAATAAAACCTCTAGGCAAGACCTTAAGCAAGGTAAAAGAATATATAGGTGCTACTATTTTAGGAGATGGTCTCGTTACTCTTATATTAGATGCAGCAGCTATGATTTAATTTATCTATAAACATCAAGGAGGATATTTATGGAGAGTTTAGATTTTAATGATGCACAGTTGGATGCCTTGGCAGAAGTGGGTAATATAGGAGCAGGTAATGCTGCAACGGCTTTATCACAGCTTATAAACAAAAAAGTTGATATGACAGTACCATCAATAAACGTTATTCCTTTCACTGAAATATTTAATAGAATAGGTGGAGAAGAATTAGTAATTGGAGTTATTGTAAGAGTTCTTGGTGATGCACCTGGAAATATATTGTTCATTTTTGATTTTGATACAGCCATGAATCTGGTAGAGCTTTTAACAGGTAAAAGAGATACCGAGCTTACTGAGCTTGGCACATCTGCCCTGTGTGAAGTAGGAAATATAGTGTCAGGATCTTATATGAACGCCATATCAAGATTTGCTAATGTTTCAATAATGCCATCAGTACCAGCTATAACATATGATATGCTGGGGGCCATACTTTCAACTACTTTTATTGAAGCAGGACAGTATGAGGAGTATGCTTTAGATATTGAAACTATGTTTTTAAATGAAGATGCAAAAAACATTGGAGGACATTTTTATTTTGTCCCTGTTCCAGGATCCCTGGAAAAAATATTAAGCTCTTTAGGAGTAAAGTAATATTATATAATTCAAGGAGGATTAAAAATGGCAAAAGTATTAATTGTTGATGATGCTGCTTTTATGAGAATGATGATAAAGGATATATTAGAGAAGAATGGATATGAAGTTGTTGGAGAAGCTAACAATGGTATTAAGGCTGTAGAACTATATAAGAAAGAGAAGCCTGACATAGTAACTATGGACATAACAATGCCTGATATGGATGGAATTGAAGCTGTAAAGCAGATTAAAGCTTTTGATGGTGCGGCTAAGGTTATAATGTGCAGCGCTATGGGGCAGCAGACTATGGTTATGGATGCTATAAAAGCAGGAGCAAGAGATTTTATAGTTAAGCCATTCCAGGCAGATAGAGTTTTAGAAGCAGTTAAAAAAGCTTTGGGCTAAAATAAAATAAGAATCTATAAAGATTTGGGAGGTGAGTCGCATGCAAATTATTATATTTAAGCTAAATGAAGAACTATTTGCAGTTGAAACTTCTAAGGTTCAGGGAATAGAAAATTCTATGGAAATAACAAAGGTGCCTACAGCTCCAGGCTACATAAAGGGACTAATCAACTTAAGGGGAAATGTTATTTCTCTTTTGGATATAGATATGCTTTTGGACATTAACAAATTGGATAAAGAAAAGAACAGCATTATTATATTGAACATGAATGAAGAACTAGTAGGAATAGCTGTTGATGATGTCAGTGAAGTCATGGAAATATCTGATAAGAAGATAGAAAAGGTTCAGGAAGATAGGACTAGACCATATATTAAAGGCGTTATAAATCTAGAGGATAATTTAGTTACTCTAGTGGATGTTGATGAACTAAAATTAAACTAGTTACGAAATGAGGGAAAACTATGGCAGAAGTTTTATCGCAGGGTGAGATAGACGCTCTATTATCTGCTTTGTCATCTGGCGAATTACAGCCGGATGAACTTCCTGGTAAGGATGAAGAAAAACAAAAGGTAAAACTATATGATTTCAGAAGCCCACAAAAGTTTTCTAAAGATCATCTGAGAACTCTAGAACTTATACACGACAATTTTGCAAGAATCATATCAAATTATTTAACAGCACAAGTTAGAACGAATGTAAAAGTTAATATTGAATCAGTGGAGCAAATCACATACGAAGAATTTATACATTCAGTACCTAATCCAACTATTTTGACTATATTTAAAATGCCTCCGCTTAATGGTACAATATTGTTTGAGACTAATCCAGCCTTCGTATATCAGATTATTGATATACTTTTAGGAGGAACTGGAGATAAGAAATCAAAAGTTAGAGAATTTACGGATATCGATAAAAACATAATAAGGCATGTAAATGAAGGATTAATATCTAATTTAAAGCTTGCGTGGGAAGAAATTATGCATGTTCAGCCAGAAATTGAAGGAATAGAAACTAATCCTGCTTTAAACCAGACATTAGCACCACATGAGCCTGTGGCACTTATAACTTTCTCAGTTGAAATAGGCAATAATACTACTTTTATTAATATTTGTATACCATATATTTCTATAGAGAAAGTTATGGATAAATTAGTATTCCAGTATTGGTTTGAGCAGGGAGATGATCAATCCCTTTTAGAGTCCAGAGAAAAGCTTAAAAACAGATTGAATGTTATAAACGTTGATCTTACTGCGGTTTTAGGCCAGGCGAAGGTTACTGTGGATGAGTTCTTGAAGCTCACTGTAGGAGATGTGATACCTTTGAATCAAAGGATTGTGAATCCTGTAGTGCTTATGGCTGAGGATGAAAGAATATATTACGGAAAACCAGGTGTTATTGGTAAAAACATGGGGATTGAGATTCTAGATATTATAAGTAAGGATGTGGATTTATATGAGTAATGGATTCCTTTCTCAGGAAGAAATAGATTCTCTTCTTAATGGCGGAGCAGCAGCTTCTACACCTGATACTGCAGAACCTCAGCAAGAAGAGATTTTATCAGATATAGAAAAAGATTTACTTGGTGAAGTTGGTAATATATCAATGGGGTCAGCTTCAACAGCATTATCTCAAATATTAAATCAGCCAGTTAACATAACTACACCAGTAGTTACTCTAACTACCTTTGATGAACTTACTGATACCTTTGAAGTTCCTAATATAGCGGTGGCAGTAGAATATGTTACTGGAATAATAGGAAAAAACCTATTGGTAATGAAATCTCAAGATGCGGCTGTAATTGCCAGCCTTATGATGGGCGGAGATGGTAAGGTTCAAGTGGCTGAACTTACCGAAATAGAAGAAAGCGCAGTATCGGAAGCTATGAATCAGATGATAGGTTCTGCTGCTACCTCTATGGCTACAATGTTTGCCAGAGAGGTTAATATATCTCCACCTAATGCTATGATATGGCATAAAAATGATGAGATTAATGTAGAGGATATGGATCCTAAGGAAACCATTGTTAAGGTATCCTTTAGATTGACCATCGGAGACTTGGTAGATAGCAATATAATGCAGATACTTCCAGTTACTACTGCTAAAAAAATAGTATCCATCATGATGGGAAAAGAAGAGCAGGAAACTAAAGAGACTGTTGAAGTTAAAGCAGCGCCTTCTTCTAAAAACATAGCAAGCGAGCAGCCTAAAGAGATAGAAACAAGAAATGAAAATAATTACTACTATGAAGAAGAGCAACCTCAAAGAAAGCCATCTGTAGAAGTTCATAGAGCTGATTTTCAGCCTCTTGAAAGCCGTCAGGTTTATTCTCAGCCTAAGAACATAGATTTAATTATGGATGTTCCGCTGGATATATCAGTAGTTCTAGGAAGAACAAAGAAAAGTATAAAAGATATATTAGCTCTTGGAACAGGGTCCTTAATTGAATTAGATAAATTAGCAGAAGAACCAGTAGAGATATTGGTTAATGGAAAGAGAGTAGCTTATGGCGAAGTAGTAGTAGTAGATGAAAACTTTGGAGTGAGAATAACCAGCATTGTAAATAGCGAAGAAAGAATAAAATCTTTAGGAAAGTAAAAAATACTAAAATTAGAAAATATCTCATTAGCAGGAAAAATATTATGAGCTGATGAGATATTTTTGTTATTTAAAGTATAAACTTTTGTTCACTGTGCACGATAATAAGATTAAAGGAAGTATACGGAGGTAGCGGCATGAAAATAGATGGAGTTGGATCCAGCAAAATTATAAATATATATAACAAAGTCAGCAAAAGAGAACAAGTGCCTCAAAAAAACAATGGTACAGATAGCATAGAAATATCCTCTGCAGGAAAGAGCTTAAGCAGCTTTTCTGTAGAAAAGGATTATACATCTTCTGAAAAAAGACTTGAAGAGTTAAGAAACAGTATAAGTCAGGGAACTTACAATGTAAATGCAAAACTTATAGCTCAGGGGATAGTAGAATCTATAAAAGGAGAGAAATAGGATGCAGTCTATCAAAGAGATATTAATAAAAGAATCAGAAGCACTAAAGAGTCTTTTGTCTCTTCTTGAGAAACAGCACAAATTGCTTCTAGAAAATGATTTATTTGCTATTGACAGCATGACAAATGAAATAAGAGCAGTAAATAAAGTGATTGCAGAGTCGGAAGTGGAAAGAAGAAAACTAACTCAAGGAAGAAATATGAGTGACATAATAAGCTCTGAAAAGGATATGGAGTTAGAACAAAGCTATAGGCATATAAAAAATATATTATTTAATCTTCAAGTCCAAAAGGATAGCAATGAAGCTTTGATAAAGCAAGGACTTGGTTTTACTACCAGAATGCTTAAGGTTTTAAACCCTGATAGGAGAACAAAAACCTATAATTCTACTGGTAAAATGGGCAGATAATGAGAGGATGGTAATAGATGTCAGGATTGTTTTCAACATTTAATATAGCAAAAAGCGGAATGTTTACTCAACAGAAAGCTATTGATGTAACTTCCCATAATATTGCAAATGCCAATACGGATGGATATTCCAGGCAGAGAGCAAATATAGAAACCACAAGGCCTTTTAGCGATGGAAGTGCTGGTCAGCTGGGAACGGGAGCGCAGGTAAGTTCCATAGATAGAATACGAGATTCTTTCCTAGATTATCAGGTAAGAAATGAAACTAGTACCTATGGAACCTATAATACTAGAAATGATATATTGGGACAAGTACAGAATATATTTAACGAGCCTACTAATTCAGGAATAGGAAGCCTTATAGATAAGTTTTTTAGTTCTTGGTCACAGCTTTCAAAGCAGCCTCAAAGCTCGGATGCCAGAACCGTGGTAGCTCAACAGTCAGTAGCTTTGACAGATGAGTTAAATCATACTTATTCTCAGCTAAAAGACCTTCAAGATAATAATAATGATTTGATAAAAAATTCAGTATTTCAGACTAACAGCATATTGAATCAGTTAGATGCTTTAAATTCTCAGATCATAGGAGTAGAGGCCCAAGGAAATTCTCCTAATGACCTTATGGACAAGCGAGATAGCCTTTTGGATCAGTTAAGTGAACAATTCGGTATAACTATTGATAAGAAATCCTTTGGCGGAGTAGACGTAAAACCAACGGATAGTGATGGAGTCTTATATCCTCAGCTAGTTCAAGCTGAGAATCCTCAAGACGAAAAAAGACTTGCCTATGTGAGTGGCATAGATAAGGATACTTCCGATCCAACTGGGAATACTTATATTATTACTTTTTATAAAAACGGTGATATGTCTAGTGATGATAACAAAAGAACCTTAAAGGTTACTGGACTTACCAGCGACGATATTAAAAATATTCAATATTCCAGAACATTATGGACTGATAAAGACGGCAATGCTATAAAAGGAGATGGAGCGCCAATAAACAATGGCGAAACTATAGATGCACCTTTGTTAACTACCTTTCAGCCAACCACCGGAAATTTAAATGGATATTCAAGTTCTACAAAGGATATAGATTCTTATATAGATCAGTTAAATAAATTGGCAAAGGTATTAGCTTTTTCAGTTAATTCTATAGAAAGCGGTAAATCTGACGCTGCGGATGATCCACTCCCTTTCTTTGTAAATAGCGATACTGCAAAATATAATAATAGCGACTCATCAATAAGCAATTTGAGCGATGTTTTAAATAGTGAAAGCGAAATAACTGCAGGAAATATATCTGTAAATAAGCAGTTGGTTAAGGATGTAATGCAAATTAAAACAAGGACTCACGATGATCAGTATGCTAAAGAGTCTGACAATACGCAGGATGGTGAATCTGATGGAGCAAGGGCTTCCGCTATAGCCTCTCTTCAGAATACATTGCTGACTATTCAAAATATAGGAATATCAGTTAACAGCAGAGCTGATTTGTTTGATGCTTCCAAGGGTGGATCCACACTTACTAATAATGGTATGACTATATCCAGCAATCAAAATGGTATGACCATGGATTCATATTTTAAAAATACAGTAGATAAATTAGGAGAGCAAACTCAAGAAGCCACAAGAATAACTTCTAATCAGAGCAATTTGCTTGACAGCTTAAATCAATCAAGAATGAGTGTGTCTGGTGTTTCACTTGATGAGGAAATGGCTAACCTAATTCAATTTCAGCACGCATATCAAGCTAGCGCTAAAGTCATATCTACAGTAGATGAACTTTTAGATGTGGTAATAAACGGGTTGAAAAAATAGTATAAGGAGTGAATTTTTTTATGAGAGTTACAAATAGTATGCTTGCCGCCAATTATCTTAATGATATGAATAGAAATCTTCAAAACATGCAGACTTTGCAGCAGCAGTTGTCTTCTGGAAAGGAAATAAGCAAACCTTCAGATGATCCTTTTAAGACTGCAAGAATAATGCAGATCAATACCAATATAAGCGCTAATGCACAGTATAATCAGAATATAAAGGATGCTTCTTCTTGGCTTGACGCTACTGATACTTCACTAAATCAGGTGGGAAATGTGCTTCAGAGAGTTAAGGAACTTTTAGTTTCAGCTGGTAACACTACCTATGGAAGCGAGGAGAGAAAATCCATAAAGGATGAAATAAACCAGCAGGTGGGGCAGCTATCCCAAATATTAAATACTAATTTTGATGGTAAATATGTATTTGGAGGTACTAGAGGTACTAGCAAACCTACCAATATAGATGCAGACAGCAATGGGAACAATGAAATATTCTATTGCGATAGGGATGGAAATAAAATTACAAATCCTACTGATCCACAGATTACAATGATTAAATCAGATTTGACTACAGAGGTGTCACAGGGAGTATCTATAGACTACAATGTTTCTGCTGGTGACGTGCTTGAGTTTACTAATGAAAGCGGAAAATCTGTAGATGTAATGTCTTTATTAAACGGTATATTGACTCATCTGGATGATAAGAAGACAGCAGCAGAAGCAGCAGACCCTACGGATACCACCTCTCCTTTAGATAAACTAACAGGAAGCGATTCCCAGGGGATTTTAGATGCATTAAATCATGTACTTACCTTAAGGTCTGAGGTTGGAGCTAAGCAAAACAGAATGGACAGTGCTCAGCAAAAAAATGAAGATGAGAGCACCAATCTCACAGCACTCTTATCCAGCACTCAGGACATAGATTTTACAGAGAAGGTAATGAAGTATACTACTGCACAGACAGTATACACCGCAGCTCTTCAGACTAGTGCCAGGGTTATACAACCTACCCTTATGGACTATTTAAGATAGAAGCGGCGCATAGGAGGTAAGCATGGAGATAGAAACTAGATTTCATGGAAAAATAAATTTTGATGAAAATAAAATTATAACCTTCAACAAAGGATTGCCAGGGCTTGAGCAGCTTCATAAATTTATTTTGTTTCCCGTTGAGGGAAATGGCAGCTTTAGCATATTACACTCTGTAGAAGATATGGATATAGCATTAGTTGTTACGTCACCTTTTAATATCATAAAGGACTATGAATTTGAGATAGATGACACTATTGTAGAGGAGCTAAAAATTATAGATGCTAAAAATGTATTAGTATTAAGTACAGTTAGTATTTACAGACAAAAAGAAAAAATAACCACAAATTTAAAGGCTCCCATAATTATTAATATGGAAAGTAACTTAGGGGAACAATTAATACTGGATAATGAAAAATATATTATAAAATACCCTATATTTCAGGAGTGATATTATGCTTGTTATAACTCGAAAAAAAGGTGAAGCTATATTAATTGGAGATGATATAGAGATTACAGTTATAAAACTGGATGATGGTTCTGTAAAATTAGCTATAGATGCTCCGAGAAGCGTGTCTATTCTCCGTAAGGAACTTTACAATGAAGTGGTGGAAGAAAACAAAAAGGCATCTAATATAGATCCAAGTTTATTAAAAAACTTAAAATAGTATTTCATTAAATTATTTCAAGGAGGAAAATATGGAAGTTTTAAACAATGGCCAAGGAGGGTCACTTCAAATTATTAATGCAAATACGACGGATAAAGTTATTGGGCAGGATGGAAATAATAATATTTCACAAGATAAAAATGCAGGCAATATCACCTCTGACAAAAACGATAATATAAAAGAGGAAGATGTTAAGAAAGCTGTGGAAAAATTAAATAAGGTATTGGAAGATAAGAGTACCTATTTTGAATATTCCTTTGATAAAAGATTCAATCAAATAGTCATAGCTGTAAAGGATAAGGATACCAATAAAGTAGTACAGGAATTGCCTCCAAAGAAGATATTGGACTTGGTAGCAAAAATGTGCGAAATGGCTGGACTATTAATAGATAAAAAGGCATGATGGCTACTAATAATTATCGCTTTAAGATATCGCAGGGATGGCGGTGATATTATGGAAATAAAATTCAATAAAATTGACCCTGATTTAAGGCAGAGAATAAATGATAAGACAAAAGAAGGGGTAATTCATAGAAAAGAAGAAATATCAATAGAACAGGATAAGCATAACGAAGAGCAGGATAGGCGCGGCAAAAATAAAAAAAACAATAAGAAATTTAGTCTTACAAAATATGTTAACAAGAAAATAAATATAAATGCAGTAAAGGTAGTAGAGTATAAAGTAACAGCTGAAAGAAGTGAGGAAACAAATAAAGCTTCTGACAGTAGAGGAATATTTATAGATTCTAGGAGGTAATATAATTATGTCAGCAAATAATCCCTACAGCGTATACAAAAGCAACAGTGTAAATTATGCTTCCAAGGAGCAGCTACTACTTATGCTGGTAGATGGTGCTGTAAAATACTCAAAAATCGGTAGACAAGCACTCGTAGATAACGACATGGTAAAGGCGCATAAGCATCTGGTTACAACACAAGAAATATTTGCTGAGCTCATGGCTTCTTTAGATTTAAGCAAGTCTGGTGAGTGGGGAAAGCAGCTTATGATGGTTTACGATTTTATTCATACAAAGCTAGTAGAAGCAAATATAAAGAAAAGTGTTGAAATATTGGATTCAATAATACCCTTGATTGAAGATATAAGAGACACCTGGTATGAGGCAGAAAAACTTTCAAAGGTTCAAGCACAAGCAAAATAAAACTTTTTAATAAAGAAAGGAGTGATTTGGATGAATATAAATTCAAGTACATCATCCAGCACGTCATCAGCATCAAACTCATCAGGCTATTATAATAGAATTACAGGTTTAGCATCAGGACTTGATACTGATTCTATTGTAAAATCAATGATGCAGGCGGATCAAACAAAAATAGATAAGGCCAATCAACAAAAACAATTATTAGGCTTTCAGCAGAGTGCCTATAGAGACATTATTTCAGACGTGAGAGATTTTTATTCAAAATATTTGGATATGGCAAACTCAGATACTAATTTGATTCTTTCTACCAATTACTCAAGTTCTACCTTTACAACAAGTGATACAAGCGGTGCTGTCACTGCTGAAGGTTTGGCAGGGGCTCAGGTGGGCAATTATAAGGTACAGGTAAACAGTTTGGCAACAAAAGCAAACCTTGCTTTTAATAATTTAAGTAGTTTTGAGGGTAAATCTACTACAATCAGTATTAATGGAAAAAGTATTTCATTGGACTTAACTTCTGTTAAAGATGACACTTCAGCTATGACAGCTATTAATAATGCTATAAGCAATTCCGGAGTAGATGCTAAGCTGGTTAAAAGTGATTTAACAGGAAAGTATATACTTCAAACAAATCAGACTGGAAATGGACAGAGTATATCTTTCTCAACCAGTTCAACCAGTTCAAATATCGTTACAGATGTAAATAGTCTTGCAGGAAAGCATGTAAAGATTAGCGCTGGAGCTTCAACAGTAGATGTGGACTTAACAGGTGCGGTAACTGATACTCAAATTAGAACGGCTATAACAAATGCATTGAGTGCCCAAAATATTACTAATATAACTGTAGATAACGGTACTGGAAATCCTATTACTATAAATGGTGGTACAGATAGCTTAAGTTTATCCACTAGCTATGATGATACAACTTTTACTGCTGGTATAACCGCCAGTGCTACTAGTCAGGTTATGTTCAGCGAAGGCGAAAATTTGAATGTAAATGTTACAGACTCCTATGGTAATACAGTTAATAATAAATATTACACCAGCAATTCCTTTACAATAGATAGTGTTAAATTTACAGCTTCCGATGTTACTTCTTCTCCTGTTTCCTTTGCAGGTAAGACAGATGTAACAGATTTAAAAAAGAGAATAACTGATTTTGTTACAGATTATAACAAACTCATAGATACAATAAATACTAAGCTGCAAGAAAAAAAGAATAATGATTATCCTCCATTAACGGATGCACAAAGGGCTCAAATGACCACGGATCAGATTACTCAGTGGGAAACTAAAACCAAGGAAGGACTTCTTAGAAATGATGACTACCTTACTAATATAGTAAATCAACTGAGAAGTTCAATAAATACTGCGGTAAGCGGCTCAACACTAAAATACACTGATTTAGGAATAGACTTTACAAATGATTATACAAAACCAGGAGAGCTAACTATTGACGATACTAAACTTACTACAGCCTTAGAAAATAATCCTGATCAAGTATTAAAGCTATTTACTAGTACCTCAAATAGTGATGATACTAACACAAAGTTTAAAGAAAGCGGCATAATGCAGAGATTTAGTAGCCTGCTGTATGATAATGTTTATAGTTCAGACTCTGAAATTCTAAAAAAAGCTGGTTATGATGGTTCAGCAACTTTTTACAATAATGATTTACAGACACAAATTGATGCTCAAACTAAACTTATTTCAGATCTTAAAGAGCAATTTACTGAGAAACAGACCGCGTTATATCAAAAATTTGCAAATTTAGAATCATTAATGAATAGTTATAATACTCAATCCAGTTATCTAACTTCAATGTTAGGATCGTGATAAAAATGGATTATCTAAAATCAGCCATGGATTTAGAAAAAAAACTGCTTGAATTGCTGCAAGAAGAGAAATTTAAGGAATTTAATGCTCTATTGCAGAAAAGAGAAGATTTTTATAGAGACTATGCTGAGAATAATCCAGATGAAATGAGGAAAGTTTTAAATTCTTTAGAATTTAAAAGTATGTCTGAAGCTATAAATAAAGAAGGTTTGCAGCAAAAAGAGAAAATTAAACAAGAAATAAAAGATTTAAATTTATCACAAAAGGCTGCATTATCCTATAGGCAAAATTCCCCAAGGATAAATAGCTTTTTTTCAACTAAAATTTAAAATATAAAAAAATTAAAAAAAGTTTTAAAAAGGTATAAAGTAAATAAATTAAGCTACGATATATTTAATATAAGGAACAGAAATTAAAAAAACTGATCTTTAATGTCAAAGTTAGTAAGCTCAAAGAGCTTAACTATAAATAATTAATATAGTGGAAAAGGATGTCCACTTTAAAAATCAAGGAGGAATTTATTATGGTAATCAATCACAATTTAGCAGCTTCTAATGCTATCAGAAACATGAACATTAACTCAAACAGTGCTAGCAAGTCTATGCAGAAACTTTCTTCAGGTCTTGCAATTAACAGTGCAGCAGATAATGCAGCTGGACTTGCAATATCAGAAAAAATGAGAGGCCAGATAAGAGGTCTTGATCAGGCTTCAAGCAATGCACAAGATGGTATTTCTTTAATTCAAACAGCTGAAGGTGCATTAAATGAAACTCACTCAATCCTTCAAAGAGTTAGAGAACTAGCAGTTCAATCTGCTTCAGATACTAACACAGCTTCAGATAGACAATCTATACAGAAGGAAGTTGACCAGCTTGGTAATGAAATATCAAGAATAGGCGATACTACTCAGTTCAATACTCAGAAGTTACTTGATGGAAGCTTCTCAGGTTCTTTCCAGATAGGAGCTAACCAGAATCAGTCTATGGCTTTAAACGTAGGAGATATGAGAAGTAATGCACTTGGCATAACAGGGGATGTTACTGCTGCTATAACAGGAAATGGAGCTGTTACTGCCGGAGCATCAACAACAACAGATATTAAGGTTGGAACTTACAGTGTAAGCGAAACAACAACACTTGGAAGTACTACTCCTACTTATAGCTTAATTGATTCTACTGGATCAGTTGTTGCTACAAGCGCTGATGGTAAAACATATAAGAATACTGCTGACAATACTAACACAATTGTATTCGCTCAAAATGTTGTATCAGGACAAGTGAATGTTACTTCTGCTACAGCAGCAACAGCTGATTATTCCTTTGGTGCTACAGCTAATAAGAGTCTTCAAGCAGGAACATATACTTGGGATGGTACTAGTTCTTTATTAGATCAATCTGGTAATGTAGTTGCAAGCGCTGCAGACGGTAAGACTTTCAAAGATGGAGCAGGTAATGCTGTTTTAACATTAACTCAAGCATTAACTGCAACTGATAACAAAGTAGTTGTACATGGTGTGGATGTATCAAATAAAGATGCTGCAAATAAGGCTATAACTACAATTCAAAAGGCTTTAGATAAGGTTTCAGAGCAGCGTTCAAGCTTAGGTGCTTACCAGAACAGATTAGAGCACACAATCAATAACTTAGGAACATCTTCTGAAAACTTAACTTCAGCTGAGTCAAGAATAAGAGACGTTGATATGGCTAAAGAAATGTCAACTTTCTCAAAGAACAATATTCTTTCTCAGGCTGCTCAAGCTATGCTTGCTCAAGCAAATCAGCAGCCACAGCAGGTTCTTCAGTTATTAAGATAATTTTTAACACCATAAAAGAGACCTTAACTTGTGTAAGGTCTCTTTTATTATATAAGGATTTATTATATAATTAATGATACAAAAGTTATAATGAAAGGTGTGGTGTTGAAAAATGAAAAAAATAATATCGTTAAAGCCACAATATATGAAGCAGTTTCAATGTACAGGTGCTAAATGTGAAGATAATTGTTGCTATGGTTGGAGAATAAGCTTAGATGAAAGTACCTATAAGAAATATAAAAGAATTCCTAATGTAGCCATTGGTAAGAATATTACAAGAAATCGTTCGAATCCTTTATTTGAAGACTATGGAAAAATAAAGCTGAAGAAGGATGGATACTGCCCTTTTTTTGAGGATGATAAATTATGTGGTATACAAAAGCAATATGGGGTAGGGTATCTTTCAAATACATGTATGACTTACCCGAGAATCACCAATGTGATTAATGGAGTCTACGAAAAATCATTGGTGCTTTCTTGCCCAGAGGCTACAAAATTGATTTTATTTGATTCAAATATTATGGAATTTGATGAAGAAGAAGAATCAGCAGATATTCAAAATAATATTATAAAAAAAATAAATGCAGATAGCACTTTAGTGGAGTATTTTTGGAAGTTAAGAATATTTACAATAACTCTTATTCAAAATAGACAGTATTCTGTAGCTGACAGATTAATTATTTTAGGTATATTTATGAAAAAAATTCAGGAATGCTTGGATAATAAGGAAATAGAGAAAGTATCAGAGATAATAGAGAGTTTTAATAATATTATTGAAGAAGGAAGCTTGAAAGAAAGCCTTGAAAATATTCCTACGAATTTAACAATTCAGATGGAGCTGATGAAGGAATTTAATGATGGAAGGTTTTCTATAGGGTTCGCAAAAAATTCTCAGCCATATATACAATGCGTTGCGGAATGCTTAAATGGAATTGAATACACTGAAGATGCGAAGGTTGAGGAAATAGCAGAAAGATATAAAAACGCATATATCAATTATTTTGAACCATTCTTTAGTGAGCATGAATATATTTTAGAAAATTATATTGTGAATCATGTATTTGGAGATTTATTTCCCATAGAATCAAAGGGCGAGGTTTTTGATGCCTATATTAAATTGGTTATTAATTATTCCCTTGTAAAAATGCTTTTGATCGGAATGTCAGCATTTAATAAAAAATTAGATGAAGCACTTATTGTTAGATTAGTGTATTCATATTCCAGAGCGATAGAGCATAATAAGGTGTTTTTTAACAATGCATTTAATTTATTTAAGGAAAAAGGTTATAATACTATGCCGTATATGTCTATATTAATTAAAAATTAATGTATGTGCAGTGAATAGTGTTCTCAGCCATAGAAAAGCCTTTACACTTATCTTGATTTAAAATTTTAAGAGCAGCTGAGTTGATATAGAACTGTTAGTATATGCTACTATATTTGAATTTCAATAGCATTAGTAAACAATATGTGCTAAGCTTAAAATGATAATATTATTAGCAAGGGGAAAATATGAGAACAGAGAAAGTATTGATTAAAAAGGAAAGTCTTAATGAAATAAATTTAAAATTAGAGCAGCTTAAATTGCTAACTCAAAATAAAGATGCATTTATTTTGATTGATGAGGTAATGGAAATTATTAACAAGCAAATTAAATTGCAGAATATTTCATTGGAAGAAATGATAAAATATAAAATGAATGAAACAAGACATTCAAATCCAGAATTACATTTTAAACTCTATAAACTTTACCGTAAATTAGTGGATAATAAAATAACAGAAGAAGAAGCTCTGGATGCATATAAAATATATTTATATGAATAAAAATTAATTCTTTAACATGAGTGTAAAGTTTATGGTTTAAGCTTCGATAATCAAATTAGTTGAGTAATTTAAACGAGGTGACGAAATTGAGAATAAATCCTAATATGGCATCTTTAAATATTTATATAAATCAAAGGGCAAATGAAAAACAAATGAATTTATCCATTGGAAGAATATCCAGCGGAGTTACTGTATCCAGTGCAAAAGATAATCCTAATGCCATGGCAATTAGTGAAAAAATGCAGATGCAGATACGAGGACTTCAGATGGCTTGTAATAATATGCAGGATGGTATAAGTATGCTTCAATCCTCTGAGGGGGCGCTTGACAGTGTTACTGAATCGCTTCAAAGAATAAGACAGCTTTCTATTCAAGCTTCTAGTGCGGATACAAACACTTCGGATAAACAAATAATCCAAAATGAGATAAACCAAAATATTGAGGGTATAGATAATTACATAAAAGGAAACAGCTTCAATGGCGTAAATGTATTATACGATTCTTCTGTAACCGATAATAATTCTCCTACACTTCTTCATATGACTTCTGGAGCTAATATAGGAGATAAGATAGATATTCCTCAATATAATTTATCATCTAGCATGCTGGGTGGTGACGCAGTCGGAGAAAAGCTTACAGATATCGATGTTACAGTGGCTGGTGGAACGAATAAAGCTTTGGATATAGTGGATAAGGCTGTTTCAACTGTAACTTCTGTTAGAGCTAATTATGGAGCTATAGAAAACAGGTTTCAAAGCCAATATGATAATTTGACAACTATTTCTGATGTTATACAAAAATCTCAGAGCGGTCTTACAGATACGGATATTGCAGCTGAGTATGCAGAGTACTCGAAAGCTTCCATATTAGAGCAGTCAGGTACAGCCATGATGGCACAGAGTAACAAGTTTCCTCAAGAAGTATTAAATATCTTGGGTGGCATGAGAAGATAACAATAAGAAAGAATCAAGCAAATTTAAATTAATTCATTTAAATATATAAAAATCGATTTCGGATGAGCCCTATAGGGCTTATTTTTTTATGTAAAATTATTATTTTATAAATAATATAATCATGTAAAATTTAAAATCAAAACTAAAGGGTATAATATCAATAATAGGAAAAATATGTAATGATATTACATAAAAATGAAGAAAAAATAAAAAAGTATATCCATTAAACTAAAATATGACAAATAAAATCGGAAAATACAAATTCAATTTTTCTAAAACTGTAGAAAAAAATTTTTTTATGACCTATAATAATATTATATAAATAATAATAGGGATATATAAGTTCAACAGGATATTTTTGCGTTAAGTTTAATTTATTATTAGAAAAATTAAAAAAAAATCAAAAATAAAGTAAATTATTATTAAAACTATGTACAAAAAATATAATTTAATGTAATATTAAATTATATTATATTTTTAAATTAATATTGATACAGAATGGAGGGGCAATATGGAGATTAATGCCGCGACCTATGACCAAAAAGTATACAATCTTATAAAAAAGGGATTAGATGCATCTATGACTAGAAGTAATGTTATGGCTAATAATATTGCAAATGTTAATACTAAAGGATATAAAAGATATTATGTGTCCTTTGAAGATGCTTTAAATTCTGCAACAGATAATTTAAAGATGGAAACCAGTGATCCTCTTCATATTAGTGATAGCGACAATGAAGGACAAATTACTATTAAACAGGATACATCAACTAGTATGAATTTAGATGGAAATAACGTGGATGTAGATCAGGAAATGTCAAACTTAGCTGCAAACACATTGTATTATAATGCTCTTGCAACTCAGATTAATTCAGAACTATCAATGTCACGAAGTGTTATTAATGGAGGTAAATAGTATATATGTCAGCATTTAATTCTTTACAAATAAGCAGCAGCGGACTTAGTGCCGAAAGACTTAGAATGGATACAATAGCTTCAAATATAGCAAATGTATCTACCACAAGAGGAGAAGATGGTAAGCCGTATGTGAGAAAAATTGCCGTTTTTCAGGAAAATCTGGATGATGCAATTAGCAAAGATTCAACAGATGGCGATAGACTTAAAGGGGTAAAGGCTGTTGGAATAGCTAATGATCAATCCCCATTAAAAAGGGTTTATGATCCTACTAATCCAGATGCGGATAAAGATGGTTACGTATCAATGCCAAATGTAGACATACTTACAGAGATGGCTGATATGATCTCGTCTACCAGGGCATACGAGGCTAACGTAACTGCTATGACAGCTGAAAAATCAATGTTTTCAAAAGCTTTAGATATAGGTAGATAGGAGGATAACTTATGACGATTGATAATTTGCAGAAAATTTCTTCAATGTCCTTAGGAAATGATTTGACAAGCAGCAAAAGTGATGATTCCAACACAAATGGGGTATCAAGCTTTTTAGATTTATTAAATGAAAAGCTAAATGATGTTAATGATCAACAGATACAAGCTGATCAAAAAACTGAAAGCTTTATAAAAGGTGACTCCTCTATAGATATTCAGGATCTTATGGTAAGCACTGAAGAAGCAAAACAGTCATTACAAATGGCAATTCAGGTTAGGAATAAAATTGTTGAGGCTTATCAAGAATTAGACAAAATGCAGTTGTAGTGAGGAGTGCAGATAAATAATGAATAAGCTATCAGAACTTTTCAACAAAATTAAAGAAAAATTTAAATCCATGAAGACCTCAAGAAAGATAGCTTTAGCTGTAATGTTGGTGGGAGTAATTGTATCTATAATATTACTTGTGAGCTATAACAATGCTAATAAATATGGAGTATTGTTTTCTAATCTATCCTCAGAGGATGGAAGTACAATAACTCAAAAATTAAAAGATGAAAAAATTGATTATAAAGTTGATGGAAATACAATATATGTTCCTAAATCTCAAGTTAGTGAACTTAAGCTAGAGATGTCTCAGAGTCTTACAGATGGAAGTAAGGGATATGAACTTTTAGATAACAGCAGCAGCCTAGGTATGACTGATGCACAGTTTGATTTAAATAAGCAAAGAGCTATTCAAGGTGAGTTAGAGAAAACTATAAAAACCATACCTCAGATTGAATCAGCCAGAGTGCTTATATCACCATCTCAAGATTCTGCTTTTGTTACAGATAAGACTCCAGCAACGGCAGCTGTTTATATAGCACTTAAAACTGGCAATAAGCTTACTGATGCAAATGTAAAATCTATAGTGGCTTTAGTGTCTGCTTCTGTACAAAATCTTCCAAAGGAAAATGTACAAGTTATAGATGATAAATTAAATCTTCTGTCTAAAAATATATCCTCTGATGATACTACAAATTCTGCTGCTTCTAGCGAGACTATAAAAAATAATCAAGATTTAGAGACAAGCTTTGAGAAAAAGCTTGATGATGCAGTAATGGATGTATTAGGGCCAGTGGTTGGCAGCGATAAGGTAAAGGTTAAGGTTAATGCCGACTTGGATTTCGATTCAAAACAGAACTCTACTATTACTTATGATCCAAATGCGGTAGTAGCAAGTTCGCATATAATAAAAGAAACTGATAACAATAACTCAGGCACTACTTCCCAAAGTCCTACCAATAATAATACAAATAGTAATACAACTACTGCTAATAATGGTACTTCAACTACAAACAAAGATGACAGCACAATAAACAACAAGGTTGGAGAATCAGATACAAAAACTATAAGTGCTCCTGGCGAGGTTAAAAGACTTACCGCTTCTGTGGCTATAGATGGTAAATTGGATGCAGCTACAAAAACCAGCATTCAGGATTTAGTGTCTGGAGTGATAGGCTACAATGCGGCAAGAGGCGATGTGCTGAATGTGGTTGGACTTTCCTTTGACCAAACTGCAAAGCAGCAAGCTCAAGCTGAAATACAGGCTATGAAGGCTGCAGATGCAGCGGCTCAAAAAACAGCGCTTTATAGGAATATAGTAATAGGTGCTGTGGCAGGTATCGCTGCAATAACCTTCCTAATTTTATTGCTAAGAAGAAGAAAGAAAGATGAAGAGGAAGAAGAATCTATAGGAGAAGGCCTTAATGTTGTTATAGATGATAATGTGCAGCCTAAGGAAGTCGTTAAATTTGATTCTTTAGATTTGGATGCTAAAACTGAGAAGAGTTT
This sequence comes from Clostridium sp. 19966, assembly GCF_032335695.1. Classification (NCBI taxonomy): domain Bacteria; kingdom Bacillati; phylum Bacillota; class Clostridia; order Eubacteriales; family Clostridiaceae; genus Clostridium; species Clostridium sp. 19966. The sequence goes on along the minus strand of NZ_JACTOJ010000006.1, from coordinate 156,331 downwards.
TGTAGAGGATGAAATTAAAAAATATGCCACAAGTAAGCCTGAACAAGTTGCAGATATTGTAAAATCATGGCTGGCAGAAGATGAGAGGTGATATTTATGGCAAAAGAAAATGGAAAACTCTCTGGGGTACAAAAGGCTGCTATACTTTTTATAGCTTTAGGACCTGAAGCTTCTTCTGGCATAATTAAAAAATTTCCGGAATCAGATATACAGAAAATAACCTATGAAATTGCCAATATAACAAGTGTAAAGTCAGAGCAGAGACAGGAAATTCTTGACGAATTTATAGAAATGAATAAGGCTAAAGACTACATTTTGGAAGGTGGCTTGGAGTATGCCAGAAACCTTTTAGGAAAAGCCTTAGGGCCTCAGAAAGCAAAGGACATTTTAGACAAAGTTACAGAGGCCACTCAGCAATATAGACCCTTTGCTATTGCAAGAAAGGCTGATGCACGTCAACTTATGAATGTGATTGCAAATGAGCATCCTCAGACCATTGCCTTAATACTTTGCTATCTTCAAGCAGATAAGGCTGGACAGCTCATTTCAACACTGCCAGAGGATATACAGTCAGATGTAGCTTACAGAATTGCAAGCATGAACAATACATCTCCTTTTGTGGTAAAAGAAATTGAAAAAGTTCTAGATGCTAAGCTTTCCTCAGTAGTGAAGAGCGATATGACCGTTTTAGGCGGAGTAGAAACCTTAGTAGGTATTTTAAACCAAGTTGATAGAACTACTGAAAAGAATATTACAGAGGGCTTGGAAAGAGAAGATGCCGAGCTTGCAGAAAAAATTAAGGAATCTATGTTTGTATTTGAAGATATCGTTACTTTGGATGATGTATCTATTCAGAGAGTGCTTAGAGAAGTTGATGTTAAGGAGCTTTCTATGGCACTTAAAGGCTGTGGTGATGAAGTTCAAAATGTTATATTTAGAAATCAGTCTAAGAGAGCCTCCGCAGCACTTAAGGAAGACATGGAATTCCTTGGTCCTGTAAGGCTTATGGATGTAGAAAAATCTCAACAGAAGATAGTTGCAATAATCAGAAGACTTGATGAAGCTGGAGAAATTGTAATATCGAGAGGTGGAGAAGATGCCATCATCCTATAGAGTTATAAAAAATAATGAAGTTATAAACCAAGGCTCTAAGGGAATCGTCACAGAAAATGCATCAAACATAATAAGGCATTTTCCTCAGGATGACTTATCTTCAGGGCAGCAGGCTCAAAGCTATGAGAATCTTGCTCAAAACATAATAGGAAATGCTAAAAGGGAAGCTGAGGAAATAAGAAATCAAACCATGTATTATGCTCAAGGCATAAAGGAAGAAGCCCTTAAGCAAGGTCAGGAAGAAGGATATCAGGCTGGCTTTTCAAAAGGTTATGAGGAAGCATATACTCAAAACATAGAAATAGCTAAAAAAGAGGCGGAAGCTATAATAAGCAATGCCAATAATTTATTGTTTGCAGCCAAGACGGAATATGAAAATTATCTTCAAGAGAAGCATGATCAAATAATTAAATTGGCAGTTTCTATAGCCCAAAAAGTATTAAAGCGAGAAGTTGAGTCTGATGAAGGAATTAATGAGATGGTATATGCAGCTTTAGAGAATTCAACTAATTCTAAAAGTATTATCATAAAAACTAATTTCGTTCATGTAGACAATATAAAGGCTCAGATACTTGATTGGAAAGAAAGACTTGGTTTAAAAAACGACGTTTTTGTTGTTCCTGATAACAGCATAGCAGAAGGTAATGCTGTAATAGAAAAAAACGATGGAAAAATTGTGATAGGTATCGATACAGCTATGAAGAATATTAAAGATGAAATTTTCTAGCAGAAAACATTAAGGGGTGAAGACTGTGCTTTCAGTTGATTTTGAAGCTTTAGCAGATAAAGTGCATAAGTGCAGAACAGAATATGTTGAAGGCAAAGTAAAAAACATTATAGGGCTCACTATAGAAGTTGAGGGGATAAAAGCTTTTGTTGGAGAATTATGTACCATCTATAATGATAGAGAAGAAGCCATAACCTGCGAAGTGGTTGGCTTTAAAGACTCTAATGTTATGCTTATGCCCTTGGGAGAATTGCGTGGTATTTCTCCAGGCTCTAGAGTAGTGCCTAAAGGTATTTTACTTAGTGTAAAATGCTCAGAGGCTCTTCTTGGAAAAGTGCTAGACGGTTTAGGAAATCAGATAAGCGGTGAAGAACTTAAACAGGGAACCAGGTATTCCATGGATAGGGAGCCGCCGGATCCGCTTAAGCGAAGAAGAATAAAAGAAATTATGCCTACGGGAGTTAGAGCCATAGATGGATTTTTAACCTGTGGCGAGGGCCAGAGAATAGGCATTTTCGCTGGCAGCGGAGTTGGAAAAAGTACTACTCTTGGAATGATTGCAAAATATGCTGAGGCAGATGTAAATGTGATTGCTCTTATAGGCGAAAGAGGAAGAGAAGTTATGGATTTCATAGAGCGTGATTTAGGCGAGGAAGGTATGAAAAAATCAGTAGTGGTATGTGCTACTTCTGATAAACCTGCTCTTGTTAGGCTTAAAGGCGCTTTTACCGCTACAGCTATAGCAGAATACTTTAGGGATCAAGGCAAAAAAGTAATTTTGATGATGGACTCAGTAACAAGATTTGCCATGGCCCAAAGAGAAGTTGGTCTTGCTATAGGAGAACCCCCTGCAACTAAAGGCTATACTCCTTCTGTATTTGCAATGCTGCCAAGGCTTTTAGAAAGATCGGGAATGTCTGATAAGGGCTCTATAACCGCATTTTATACGGTACTGGTAGATGGAGATGATTTCAATGAGCCAATTGCAGATGCTGTAAGAGGCATTTTGGATGGACATATAGTTTTGTCAAGGGATTTAGCCCATAAAAATCATTATCCCGCTATAGATATATCAAATAGCATAAGCAGACTTATGCCGGATATTGCGGCTAATGAACATAAATCAGCGGCCTCCATGGCAAGAGATTTGCTTTCCACATACAACGAGGCTGAAGATCTTATAAATATAGGTGCTTATGTAAAGGGAAGCAATCCTAAAATAGATAAAGCAATAAGGTATCATGAGGATATTATAAATTTTTTAAAGCAGAAGGTTCAGGAAAACACTAAATTTGAACAAGCTATTGATACACTCAGCAAAATGATTCCTGCTAATTAGGGTAGAGGTATATTTAATGGATAATTTTAAATTTCCTTTGGAAAAACTTTTAGATATCAGAAAGAGTAATGAAGAAAAAAGTAAGAGAATATTTTTGGAAGCATCTAGGCAAAAAAAGTTGGTAGAGGATAAAATACTTAACTTGCAGGAAAATTATGATCAATATAAGGTGATTGATCAAACTAAATCTGTAGTGGAAAGAAAAATAGCCAACAATTATCTTTTACTTATGGAGAGCTGTATTGATAAAGCAAAAGAAGAGCTTATCCAGCACGAAAAAAATGTTGAAAAAACTCGTGATGAGCTTAAAGCTAAACAGATAGAGAGAAAGACCGTAGAGATTTTAAAACAAAAAAAATATGATGAATTTAAAAAAGAGCAGGACAGGTTAGAGCAGATTCAAAATGATGAGTTTGCCCTATATTCATATATAAGGGCACATGGAAAGGAGGTGAAATAATGATGAACGCAGTAAATGTTAATGTAGATACCAATATTACAGCTGTTCCTTCCAGTGGAAATACTATCATGAAATCTAGTAGCAAGGCTGATACTACTGGACTGCAGGCAAAAAATGATGCTAATGACAGTAAAGACGAAAGTGTTTTCAGCAAGATACTTAAAGAAAACAAAAAAAATTCTGAGGATGATTCTAAGGATACTACTGATCAGGCTTTGAATGTGATTTTAGCTAGCCTGTTTGGAATTCTTAAAGATAGTGCTTCCCAGGTAAAGCCAAATCAATTGGCTAATGAAAGCAGCAGCCTGAAGACTGCTATGAGCAATGATAACTTGATTCAGCTTAAAAATAACTTTGCTCTAAGTTCACTAGCTGATAAGAGTTCTATTTCTGAGTTAATGTCTAAGTTAGCCGAGGCACTTAAAAGCAGTAAGAGCGACCAAGACAAAGCAGCAGATATAAAATCCATATTAAGCAAGCTGTTTTCTCAAAGTGGTGATACAAAATTTCAAGTTAACATACCAGTTAAACATACAAATAGTACATTTGAAACATCTAAAACTGATATAAATGTCACATCGAAGTCTGACACAAAAGCTGATATGTTAGATAATATTAAGAATAAACTGGATGATTTATTACGTGATTTAAATCAGAATGGAGCATCCACAAAAGTTGATGCAGCTGCCGAAAATAGCGACGATAAAATAACTAAAATAGCAGCAGCACTTGAAAACTTGTACAACAAATTATCTGCTAAAAATAATACTGAGGCTCAAACTAATGATGGAGTTAAACAAGATTTTGCAAGCGGCAATTCTGATTTAAAACTTACTGACAACTCTATTACAAAGGAAAAAACATCTAACGATGCAGGAGAGAACAAAAGCAGTTTAGGTTTTCAGCAGGATAAAGAAGACAGTTTTTTAAAGTCTATAACTAGTGGTAATAGCGATGATGCAACTAAGACCACTAAGCTGAATCTTTATATGAATATGTTTAATCCTGATAAGACAACGGTAAAGACTCAAACCGTAACTGGACAAACACCTGTCATTAATCAAAACACTATGGTAAGCGATGTGGTAAAATCTATAAAGTATATGGAAGCTAATAATCTTAAAGAACTTACCGTTAAAATCAATCCTAAGGATCTTGGAGAAATAGTTATAAAAGTAACTATGGAAGCCGGTAATATGAAGGCTAACATAGATGCAACTAACAAGGATACCTATAATATTTTAAATTCTCATTTTCAGGATTTGAAAGATTCAATGAATAACAGCAGCATTAAAATTCAAGATTTTAATATAGGCTTATATTACGGCGATACTACTTTCTTTAAAGATGGATCCCAGAGACAGCAGCAAGATTTTCAGCAAGGTTTTAATAGCAAAGCTGCAAAAGGCGATTTTTCGGATGAAGCTGTGGAGCCTGTAGAAGAAACTACAAATATTACAGACAATAATATAGACAAATTAGTTTAGAAGGAGGATAAAAATGAGTATAAGCGATATTAGCAACAATGGTCTTGTAACATCAAAGGGCACAAAGATTATAAATTCAAATTCTAGTATGGACAAAAATGCTTTTTTGAAAATACTATCTGCTGAACTTTCTAATCAAGACCCGTCAAACCCAGCGGATTCCACACAATATGTTGCTCAAATGGCTCAATTTACATCTTTGGAACAAATGGCAAACCTAAATAATACGATGACCTTTAATTCTGCTGGTGCATTAGTAGGGAGAATGATTGCTACAAGTGTTACTGATGACAGCGGTAATCCATATATGGGAGTAGTGAAATCTGTAACCCAGCAAAGTGGTGATTCCATACTTAATGTTTTAGTAACAGACAGCAGCGGAAATTCAACTATTAAGCAATTCAATTTTAAAGATGTAACTGATGTAGGTGATTCAGCAAGCAATAATTATATGAATTCCATGTCTCAAAATACACTTTTACTTACGGCAGCGTCACTTATCGGAAAAACTGCTGAATTCAGTGATCAGGATTCGAATAAAAAGAATTATACTGGCGTCATAAAAGGAGTATATGTGGATGGAAGTGTTATAAAGTTAAATATACAGCCTAGTGGCGGCACTGATACTGTAAGTTTGCCATATACTGATATATTAAAAGTATATGAAGCATAGGTGATGTTATGGGATATAGGGTTATAAATGGAGTCTTGTATCCTGTTGGAAATTTTCCAAGCAATAATACTGTAGTTAGCAGTAAGAATAGTGATAAAGCAAGTTTTAAAAATGTGCTTGCAGAGGCAATAGAAAAGGACAATGGATTTACAATATCCAATCATGCAGCTGAAAGATTAAATGGAACAGCTTTTACTGACAGCGATATGAAAAAAATTAATGAAGGTATTAATAAGGCAGAAGAAAAAGGCTGTAAAAATTGCGTGATGCTATATAAGGATGTGGCATTGGTTACAAGCATAGAAAACAGAACTATAATTACTGCAGTGAACGGAGACAGGAGAAAAGATAACTTATTTACAAATGTGGACAGCGTATTGCTACTTTAGATGTCGGACCTAAATAGGGGACAATGCTTTGCGGAACGATGGAAGCATAGCAAAAAGAGTATGCGCTGAAAAATTAAATTATTTAGGAGGAATAAAATGTTAAGAGCAATGTATTCTGGCATAGCCGGTATGAAAGTAAATCAAGAAAAATTAGATGTTATTGGTAACAATATAGCTAACGTAGGCACTACAGCCTTTAAAACCAGCAGAGTAAGATTTCAAGATATGTTAAGTCAAAGTGTTAACAGTGCCATGGCACCATCTGTCAATTTAGGTGGAGTAAATGCGTCTAAGGTTGGACTTGGTGTAACAGTTTCAGGTATAGATGTAATAACTACTCAGGGAAACATGCAGCCTACTAATAGACCTCTCGACGTAGCTATAGATGGTAGTGGATATTTCATGGTGGCTAAAGGACCAACTCAGTTTGGAAGTACAGTTCAGGTAAATCAGCAGCCAGGTACTCACAATATAACTTCTGATTCTTTAACTAAGGCTAATATGTCTATAATGTATTCAAGAGATGGTGCTTTTTCATTGGATGATGAGGGAAACCTATTAAATTCTGATGGATATAGAATATTAGGATATTCACTTACTAACGACAATCCTCTTCAAGACCCTACAGCTAAGGCTCCAAACAATTTAAGCCTCCAAGGCTTTACCTTTAACTTTGGCGCTGGTGCTGGCGTTAATGGATATAAGATTGAGTTAGGAACAGTTTCTCCTGATACGGTTGCCACTGCAAATGTAGATACTACTAATAAAATAATAACTTTGAATGGAGACTTTTCCAAAGCTACAGGAATTACTTCAGATCAGGCAGCTTCAGCAATAAATAAGGCTCTTAGTGCTGCAGGTATAGCTGAAACTGTTACAGTTGCAGGAAAGGTAACTCCTTTAACAACTCCTCCATTGAGTACAACTGCTTTTGTTTCAACTACGCCAGCACCGACTTATACTGCAGGAGGATATACATTTACTATTCCAACAGGAGCTAACGATTTAACAGGTTATTCAGTTGAAGTAGGAAATATAAGTGCAACTGCTACACCACAAGTTACAGTTGATACAAAGTATAATAAAATAATTATTGATGGACATTATCCTTATACTACTACTTCTACTGATGCATTGGGAAATACTGTCACAACAACTCATACACTCCAGCAGGCTATTGATTCCGCTTTGGCTAATAAAGGAATAACTACTACATTAACTGCGGCTGGCGCTGATGGATATGGAACTGGAATTATAACTGCAGGCACTACTGACGGAGGTACACCTGTCCAAAGTATTGAAACAGATGGAGTAATAAACTTTGTTGATGCAACTAAAGATATGAGATCCTATGATGGAACTTTGAAAACACTTAGAATTCCTGACACTGTAAGAGTACCTGGAAGCAATACTTACCTAAAAGTTACATCATTTACAATAGACAAACAAGGAGTTATAACTGCAAAGCTTGAAAATAATACTGTAGCAGCAATTGGACAGATAGCCACAGCTAGCTTTAAAAATCCAGGAGGACTTGAATCTATAGGTGGAGATTTATATTCAAGCTCTGTAAACTCTGGTGAAGCTACATTAAGATCCGGTATAGGTACCACTGGTGAAGACAATAGTGCAGGATATGGAGATTTACTTCAGAATACATTAGAAGCTTCCAATGTGGATCTTGCAGAGCAGTTTACTGATATGATTGAAAGTTCAAGAGCCTTCCAAGCCAGCAGTAAAATGATAAATACTGGTGATGAAATACTTCAAGATATAATAAATCTAAAGAGATAAAGAAATAATAAATGGGGAATACTTGTATTAACTACAGGTGTTCTCTATTAAATTAATAAATTGCCTTAATTTTAGGTTGAAATCTCTAATGTAGGAGGAAATTATGATAAAAGTTACAGCATTAGACGGAAAAGAATTTATACTTAATGCGGATCACATTGAAAAGGTAGAAGATATTCCTGAATGCTTAATTACTCTTACTAACGGTAGAAAATATGTGGTTCAAGGAAATAGTCAGCAAATACTGCATCAGGTTATAGAATACAAGAGAAAGATATATACTGACTAGCGAAGGGAGTATTATTATGAGCGAAAATAAAAAAGAGAAAAAAGAGAAATCAGGCGGAAATTTATTTAAAGTAATAATAGTTGTTTTTTTAGGCTTAATTTTAGCGGGAGGAGCTGGATTTGGAGGCTATATGCTTGGCTTTAAGAAAGCGCCTAGTACTTCTTCAACTGCTTCTGTAGAAAAGACCTCTATTGTAGAAACTTATTTCGATGCAGGTGAATTTACAGTTAATCTTGCGGATAAGGATGAAGATAAGCATTTGCAGGTAACTATAAATTTGGCCTATGATTCTACTAACAAGAAGCTTCCTGATGAGCTTACATCAAAAACTCCAGCTATTAAGGATGCTATAATAAGCACTATCAGACAAAAAACTAAAGATCAATTACAAGGACAAGGTTCAGATGCACTTAAAAAAGATATAATAACCAGCATAAATTCTCTTTTATCAAAGGGCATAGTAACCAGTGTCAGCTTTACTAGTTTTATAATAGATTAAGGAATTATTATGGATATTAACTTGTGGACTATGATCTTAGAAATATTATTTTTTCTTCCTTTTATAATTTTTTTAATACATACAGTTTTAAAATATGGAGGAAATAAATTAGTAAAATTTCAGAATGGAAAAGCTATTAGTATTCTGGAAAGAACAGCTTTGTCTAAAGATAACATTCTTCTTATTGTAAAAGTTGGAGATAAGGGATATTTAATTTCCTCTGCTGCTGGAGAAATAAAAATTTTAAAAGAAATGGAAGAGGACGAACTGCAGAAATTAGAAGTTAAGCAAAATATAGATCAATTTAGTAGCATAAATGAATTTATAGCAAAAATAAAGAAAAAAAGGAAAGATAAGCAATGAGTAAATTAAGACGGTTAGCACTGCTTATTTGTATAATTACAATAGGCTTATTGGCAATAAATAAAACAGCATACGCAGCTCCAGCACAAGTTACTGTGCCAAATGTAAACTTTTCTGTTAATGGAGGAGGAACTACTCCCAAAGATTATGTTAATAATATTCAACTGCTGATTTTATTAACCATATTGTCCATGTTGCCATCAATCATAATTATGATGACAAGTTTTACAAGGATAATTGTAACTTTTTCTTTCCTAAAAGGAGCGCTGGGAGCACAGCAGTCAATACCTAATCAAGTGTTGGTTGGGCTTGCAATTTTTCTTACCATATTTATTATGGCTCCTACATATATTCAGATAAATAATAATGCCATACAACCCTATTTGAATAATAAAATCACTCAGCAGCAAGCTATAGATGAAGGGGCTAAACCGCTTAGAACCTTTATGCTTAAGCAGACTAGGCAAAAGGATTTAAAACTTTTCATTGATATGTCTAATATTAAGGACGCTACAAAAGACAATGTGCCATTATATGTAGTTATACCTGCTTTTGCCATTAGCGAACTGAAAACTGCATTTACCATAGGTTTTCTTTTGTATATACCATTTTTAATTATTGATTTAGTTGTAGCTAGTGTACTTATGTCCATGGGTATGTTCATGCTGCCTCCGTCTATGGTATCACTTCCATTTAAATTAATTTTATTTGTTATGGTAGATGGATGGTACCTGCTTGTTAAGAGCTTAGTATTAAGTTTTTCGTGAGGTGATAATGTATGAATGAAAATTTACTGGTGGGAATTGTAAAGGATGCTATTACTACAGGATTATTGGTATCGGCGCCAATACTTATAGTATCAGTAGTGATAGGTTTGTTAATAAGTATTTTTCAAGCAACTACATCTATTCAGGAGCAGACTTTAACATTTGTTCCTAAGCTTATAGCAATAGCTGTTATAGGACTTATAGCAGGAGGATGGATGCTCCACAAAATAATGGATTTTACAGTAAGAATATTCGATCTCATAACTCAGGTAACTAAATAGGCAGGAGGATAAAGTTGGTAAGCACATCGTATTACATAGCACTTTTATTAATATTTTTAAGAATGGTTACTTTTACTGCATTAGTGCCTATTTTTTTCCCAAAGGGAACACCGGCAATTATGAAAGCATTTTTTTCTGCTGTAATAGCCATGATTATTGTTCCATCTATAGATGTTACAGCTGTGAATTCTATAGATTCAAATTTTAGTATATATTTTTTTATGATTAATGAGGTTATTACAGGATTATTTTTAGGAGCTATCACAAATATTTGTTTTTTGGTTTTCAGTATGGCTGGGCAGATGATAGATATACAAATAGGACTATCCATGGCCACCATGTTTGATCCAAATTCAGAAACTAGTACAACTTTAATTCAAAGATTAATGTATTGGGTGAGCTTTATAGTGTTTTTATTAATAGATGGGCACCATATGCTAATAAAAGCATTAGTACAAAGCTTTAAAATTGTAGGTATAGGAAAAACCATCATATTTAATGAAACCATAATGGCGGGTATAAATGCTATTACAAGCTATTTTGCTCTAGGGCTAAAAATTGCCATACCCATAGTGTTTATAATACTTCTGACAGATATAACCATGGGACTCGTTTCAAGAACAGTTCCGCAGCTTAATATTATGATACTTGGTCTTCCTGTAAAGATATTAATAGGTTTCTTATCTGTATCTTTAGCCATACCTATATTCATAAATTTTATGATAAACGCTTTTAATAATATTCCTCAGATATACAATGATATATTTAAGGCAATTCCAGGAATATTGATATTTGCATCTGAAGATAAAACAGAAGAGGCTACCCCTAAAAAGAAAAGCGATGCTAGGAAAAAGGGTCAGCTAGCCAGAAGTAAAGATATTGGACTTTCTTTTACTTTACTTGCCTGCACTTTAGTAATATCTATAGTAGGCCCTTATGTTGGAAAAAGTTTTAAAGCAATTTTAATATACTTTTTTACCCAAAACTTTAAAGATAATATGAGCTTTGTTAAATTAAGTCAAGTATCATTGATGTTTATATATGAAATGGCAATGATATTTCTTCCCATTGTGCTTCCAATAATGCTTATGGGAATAGTGTCTAGTTTTGCTCAAACTGGTTTTTTATTTACAGGAGAACCTATAAAACCAAGTTTTTCTAAAATAAATCCATTATCAGGATTAAAAAGGATATTTTCACCTAAAACGCTGGTGGAGACTTTAAAGCAAATAGTCATCATAACTGTAGTTGGCTATATAGGCTATGGCTATGTTAAGGACAATTACAATGACATAATGAATATGGGCAATATGAGTATTTCAGAAATACCTATACAATTTAGTAAAATAGTTATTGGCATATTTATAAAGATTACCATCGCATCCATCATTATAGCGGTTGTGGACTTTATATATCAGAAATATAATTATAGAAAAGATCTTAGAATGACTAAGCAGGAAATTAAAGAAGAGTTTAAGCAAAGTGAAGGTGATCCTCAAATTAAGGGGAAAATAAAGCAAAAGCAAAGAGAAATATCCAGAAGAAGAATGATGGCTGCAGTTCCAGATGCTACAGTGGTTATTACGAACCCTACTCATATAGCAGTAGCATTGAAGTACGATGATAAAGAAAGCGAGGCACCAATATTGGTTGCCAAAGGAACTGATATTACCGCCTTAAAAATAAAAGAAATCGCAAAAGAAAATGAGGTTCCAATAATAGAAAATAAACCTTTAGCCAGGATGATATATGAAGAAGTTGAGCTGGATTCTCAAATCCCAGTCAACATGTATCAGGCTGTAGCTGAAATACTAGCTGTTGTGTTTAAAATGAAGAAAAAAAGCAATCATAAATAAATTATAAAGGGTGATATTATTGGCTGTTAATAACAACACTAAAAGAAGCTTTAGCATTAAAAACCAATTTGATACTGTTGTTGCCTTTGGCGTAATTGGTATTATCTTAATGATTATAATACCTTTGCCTACTTGGATTATGGATATTCTCATAGCAACCAATATAAGCATCGCCATGGTAATTATACTACTCACTATGTTCACTACTGACGTATTAGAGTTTTCTGTATTTCCTACCATGCTACTTATAACTACACTTTTTAGATTGGCGCTTAACATATCCTCTACAAGACTTATATTGAGTCAAGCTGATGCTGGAAAAATAATTGAAGCCTTTGGAAGCTTCGTAGTTGGTAACAATTACGTGGTGGGAATAATCATATTTCTTATTATAATAGTTGTCCAATTCGTAGTTATAACTAATGGTGCAGGAAGAGTAGCAGAAGTATCTGCCAGATTTACATTGGATGCTATGCCTGGAAAACAGATGAGCATAGATGCAGATTTAAGTGCAGGACTAATTGACGAGGCAGGGGCTAGGAAGAGAAGAGAAAACCTTCAGAAAGAAGCTGATTTTTATGGAGCTATGGATGGTGCATCTAAGTTCGTAAAAGGTGATGCCATAGCCGGAATTGTAATAACCATGATTAATGTGCTTGGAGGAATAATAATAGGTGTCGTAATGATGAATTATGATATCTCAAAGGCAGCTACAACTTTTGTACGTCTTTCCATAGGTGATGGACTTGTGAGCCAGATTCCTGCTCTTCTAATATCTGTAGCTTCAGGTATTCTAGTTACTCGTTCAGGTGGAGAAGACAATTTTGGTAATGTACTTGCAAAGCAGTTTATAGCGTTCCCAAAGGTACTAGCTATTGCCTCTGCAATACTTGGATTGTTGGCTTTTATACCGGGATTTCCAACCATACCATTTTTAGTACTTTCAATCTCTATTGGTTTAGGAGCATATTTCCTTAGAAAAGATGAAGAGGAAAAAGCAATTATGGAAAAAGCTCATGAAGAAGCGCAAATAATAGAAACTGAAAGAAAAGAACCAGAGAATGTAATGAATCTAATTTCTGTGGAGCCTATGGAAGTAGAGATAGGTTATGGTCTTATTCCTTTAGCTGATGAAGTTTCAGGAGGAGATTTGCTTCAGAGAATATCTTCCGTTAGAAGGCAGTGTGCTATAGAGATGGGAGTTGTTGTACAACCTATACGAATAAGGGACAACCTTCAATTAAAAACTAATGAATATGTTATTAAAATTAGAGGAACAGTAATAGCATCTTCAGAATTAATGCCTAATATGCTTTTATGCATGGATCCTACAAATGAAATTGCAGAAATACCTGGTATCAGGACTATGGAGCCTACTTTTGGACTTCCAGCTGTCTGGATAAATAAAGATCAGAGAGAAGAAGCTGAAATAAAAGGCCTCACAGTAGTTGATCCTATAACAGTAATGGTTACTCATCTTACTGAGACAATTAAAGCTCATTCCTATGAGCTATTGGGCAGACAGGAAGTTAAGATGATAATAGAATCTGTTAAGGAAAAATACAGTGCTGTGGTTGAAGAACTTATACCAGATTTGATGACCATAGGAGAATTGCAGAAAGTGCTTCAAAGCCTGCTTAAGGAAAAGGTTCCAATAAAGGATATGGTTACAATATTAGAATCCTTGGCTGATAATTCGAGAGTTACTAAAGATATTGAACTTCTAACTGAATATGTTAGATTTGCATTAGCTAGAACAATATGCAATCCATTAATAGATGAAAATAGAGCAATCACAGTGGCTACATTAGATCCTAAATTAGAGGACACTATAGCAAATAACCTTCAAAAATCTGTGCAGGGAACTTTCCCAGCCTTAGATCCTAATACAACAGGGGCTATACTGGCAGCTATAAAGAATATTATGGAGAGCGTTAATTTTTATGATAATGTACCTATATTATTAGTTTCTCCAAAAATAAGGCCAGCCTTTAGAAGGCTTATAGAAATGGTGTACCCTAACATAGTTGTGCTGTCTTTAAATGAGATACCTAACGATGTTGAAATTAGAGCAGAAGGAGTCGTGACTGTCTAATGATTATAAAAAGGTATTTAGTAAAAAACATGAATGAAGCTATGACAAGGATAAGATACGAGTTAGGAAATGAAGCCGTAATTGTAAGTCAAAGAAAAGTGAGAAAAGGTGGTATTTCAGGGCTGTTTTCTCCAAAGATAATTGAGGTAACTGCTGCTGTGGATGATACGAAGAAAAAAGAATATAAAAATATAGATAATAATAGTATTGATACTATAAAACAGATATTAAATGACAAAATACAAAAGGATAGTGAAGAAAAAAAAGCAGCGGAAGATATAAGCAAAATTCAGCAGCAAAGAGAAGTTAGTTTGGGGGCTCCAGTATTAGAAAATTCCATAGCATCCAATAGAGATGAGTTATTGATGAAAGAATTTCAAGAAATGAAGGATATGCTTTCTGAAATAACTCAAGGCTCTAGCAAAACTCAATCTGCAAGAAAAACTAAATTGCAAAAGGATTTGGAAAATGCAGATATAGATGAAAACATAATAAAGAATGTTTTAACCAGAATAAAAAATGATAAGACGGAATTAGATGAGAAAGAAAAATTAAAAAATATAGTGAAGAGCTATATAAAGGTTTCAAAAGTAAATATGGATGGAGTGGTAGTTCTTGTAGGTCCAACTGGTGTGGGAAAAACAACAACCATAGCAAAACTAGCTGGTAAATTAGCTCTTATTGAAAAAAAGTCAGTGGGGTTAATAACAGTAGACACATATAGAATAGGTGCGGTAGAACAGCTTAGAACTTATGCAGAAATTATGAACATACCTTTCTCGGTAGTCATTACCATGAAAGAAATGGAAAAGGCATTGGAATCAATGTCACACTGCGATGTAGTGCTTGTAGATACTACTGGAAGAAGCAGCAAAAATACCATGCAAATCTCTGAATTAAGAGCATTTGTAGAAAAAACCAATTCTACCAATATTAATTTGGTTATGAGCTGCACCACTAAAACTAAAGACATTGAAGCTATTGCCGAAGGGTTTAAAGTATTAAATTATAACAGTGTTATAATAACAAAATTGGATGAGACTTCGACTTATGGCTCTTTGCTGAATATATTAAAATATTCTGGAAAACCGTTGAATTTTGTTACTACTGGTCAAAATGTACCTGATGATATAAAAACTATGGATTCTGATGAAATATGTAATTTAATATTAGGAGAAGAAACAGTATGTTAGATCAAGCAGAAAAACTTAGAAAATTGGCTGGAGGAAACTCCCAAAAATCAAATAAAGCTAAGGTTATTACTGTTACTTCAGGAAAAGGCGGGGTTGGAAAAAGTAATTTAGTGGTGAACCTTGCTATAACTCTTCAAAAGCTTGGTAACAGGGTCATGATAATTGATGCGGATGTAGGCATGGGGAATGATGACGTATTAATGGGCTTTTTGCCAAAATACAATATTTTTGATATAATAGTTAATAATAAAACTATTGAAGAAGTAGTAATTGAAGGACCATTTGGGGTTAAGCTCCTTCCTGCTGGATCAGGCTTAAATAAGATTGAAGATTTTTCTGAAGAGACAAGAAACAGCTTTTTAGAAAAACTGACAAGCTTAGACAATTTAGATTATATCCTTATGGATACTGGGGCTGGAATAAATAGAAGCGTACTTGGTTTTATAGCTTGCTGCGAAGAACTTATAATTCTAACCACTCCAGAACCTACATCTCTTACAGATGCCTATAGTTTAGTTAAAGCGGTAAATCACTTTAGGCTTAAATCAAAAGCAAAAGTTATTATAAACAGGGCCCTAGATGAGAAAGAAGCCTTGGTAACTTATAATAAGTTTAATGGAGCTGTATCAAATTTTTTAAAGATGGAACTTCAATACTTAGGTATGATTTCTGAAGATAAAAAGGTAGTTATGGCGGTTCGTTCTCAGCAGCCCTTTGTAGTTTCATATCCAGGCTGTGATGCGGCTAAGGATTTAGAAAGAATAGCAAACAATATAATGGGACTTCCGGTCAGCAGCCAGGGTACAGGTGTTCAGGGATTTTTCAAAAAAGTTTTTAATATTTTTTCTTAGCGGGGGTATCTATGGACATTGAATTGAACATTAACAGCAGAGTTGAAATTTTAAAGGATGATATGGCATTCAAAAGTATAATACAGGATACTAATGAGGAAAACTTAAGCATAAGTTTGCCTGTTCGTGATGGTGTATATATAACTCCACAGGTTGGAGAACAATTAGAAGTAATATACTATGATAATACACATGTTTATAAATTTACTGCCACAGTGATAACCAGAAAAAAAGAACAAAATGTTCCTGTACTGATATTAGATAGGCCTAAAAATATAATAAAAATACAAAGAAGAAAATTTGTAAGAATAAATATAAGGTACAGTATAAAATACAGCAAATTAATTAATAAAATTGATAGAAAAAAATTGGAACAAATTAAAGAAGATGATTTAAATCTATCAGGAGTGCTAGTAGATTTAAGCGGCGGAGGTTTCAGATTAAAGACAGCTGATGAACTAAGTTTAAATGAATTCATATTAGGTAATATGTCCATAGAGGGAGAAAATATAAAAATATTTGGAGAAGTTGTAAGAAAAGAAAAAGCAGAGGATAAACAGTTTTATTACGGGATAAGCTTTATTGAAATGGATGATAAAACTAGAGATAAAATAATACAAAACATATTTAAAATTATGAGAAAGCAGTTAAAAAATTGATTAAGACCATTTAGGACTATTTATATTAAATATGATTAAAAAATAAAAAACGTGGGGGGAATAAGCATGGAGTTTGCTAATACTTTAGATCTTAGAGAGCAAATTATAAGTAAATATATTCCACTTGTAAAATACATTGCATCCAGAGTAATAATTGGAAAGAGTAAGTATATGGAATACGAAGATTTAGTTGGATATGGCATGATAGGGTTGATGGATGCAATAAATAAATTTGACGAGTCAAAAGGCATGAAATTTTCCACCTACGCTTCCATAAGAATAAAGGGAGCAATGATAGATGAAATAAGGAAAAATAGTCCTATTCCTAAAGGTGCCATAGATAAGCTTAATAGATATAATGAAGCCGTCGAAAAGCTTCAAAGAAAGTTTCTAAGAGAGCCTACCGAACTGGAAATAGCAGCAGAACTAAATATCACAACAAAAGAAATAAGTGAAATTGACAGCTATATAAATTACATATCCCAAGTGTCTTTAGAAGATGTATTATTTACTGAGGATGATGATATGGAATTAAAGGGTACTGTTGAAGACAAAAAAAGTCCTAGTCCTGAAAGATCCTTAGAGGAAAAAGAAGAAATTCAAATGATAACCAAGGCTATAGAAGAGTTAAATGAAAAAGACAGAACTATACTTTCCTTATATTATTATGAAAGACTTACGCTTAAAGAGATAGGAAAGGTGCTTAATGTATCTGAATCAAGAGTATGTCAGCTTCATAGCAGGGCGATAACTCATATGAGAAGCATACTGAAAAAATTTAAGTATGAAGAATTCTATTAAATTGGAGAAAAACTCATGGCTATATTTTTGTATATTGTCGGAATATTGTTGATATTAATCAATTCTATATACTATTTAAAGGAAAAAAATGCATTTAAATCTGTTTTTAAGAAAAATCAGGAAGCTGTTACTGAAGAAAAAATTTCTATAGTTAATATGAGAAAGGAATTTGCTGAAACAGTATTAGAGCTTCAACAGGAAATTCAGGAAATAAAATCAAGATTTTCAATAGATAAAGAAGAAGAAATTCCTGAAAACCAGGAGGATGAAACTTTAGAAGAAGAACCAAAAGAGCTAGTGGAAAATAAAGAAAGCACACATGAAAGAAACTCCGGCGTCAGAGTGAATGAAATAGAAGAATTATTGAAATCTGGATTCAGCATAGATGAAATATGTGAAAAATTAGGTATAGGTAAGGGGGAGGTATTATTAATAAAAGAATTATACCTCAAATAAAAAAGCTTGGTAGATTTTTATTAGATAGAAAATTGCTCATAGGAGTAGGTATAGGAATAATAATAGCTACTGCAATGATGAGCATAGCTCAAAGTAGCATGTCAAGGAGTACAGTCGAGTCTAAGGCTAGAGCCCTTGGAATGGATTATTACAGCGAATCTAAAGTGTTAAAATAGAGGAGGAAATTGTTAATGATAAGAGGATTATATACTGCAGTTACAGGCTTAATGACTCAGGAGGCTAGACAGAATGTTATAACTCAGGACCTTTCCAATGCTAATACCACTGGATATAAATCAGATGATGTCAAAGTAAAAGATTTTAAAGAAGTTATGCTTCAAAACTATCAAAACATAGTCAATGGTAAAAATCAAAGATCTGTTATCGGAAGCTTAAGCTATGGCAGTGCTGTTGATGAGACGACTACTGATTTTTCCCAGGGCATATTAAAGGATACGGGATTGGATACTGATTTTGCTTTAAATGGTAAAGGCTTCTTTGTAGTTTCAAAAGATGATGGTACTGGAAATTTAACTAACTATTATACCCGAGATGGTCATTTTAGCGTAGATTTAAATGGATATTTAATAGATGAAAGTGGAAATAAAGTTATGGGCAGGAATTCTGCCACTGGTGCTGATGAACCAATACAGGTCGGAAATGCTAAGTTGACTATGGACAGCAGTAATAATCTTTATTTAGATGGTAAACAAGCTTACAAATTTGATTTAGTTGACTTTAATAATTATAATTCAATGCAAAAAATCGGCGACAATCTATATTCAGCTCAGAATCCTATAAATTCTGATGCGGTAGTAAATGAAAAAAAATTAGAAAACTCTAATGTGAATGTAGCAAATGCAGTAACAGACATGATGACTGCTTATAGAATCTACGAATCAAATCAAAAAGTTGTGCAAGCTATGGATGAAACATTAGGTAAGGCAGTTAATGACGTAGGTACTGTAAGATAAATTTATTTCATAAAGGAGTGATAACAAGATGCTTACTATATTTTGGAACAGTAGAAGTTCTATGACAGCTAATCAAGAAAAAATGGATGCTATTTCAAATAATATTGCAAACTCTGAAACGGATGGATATAAAAGAGAGACCGTAAGCTTTAAAGATTTAGTTTATGATACTTTCAAAAAGAATGGGTACGCAGTTACGGATAATACTACTAGGGGGCAGGATCCTTTTACAGGTACAGGAGTTAGAGCAGCTGATTGGATAAGAGACAATACTCAAGGACCATTGCAGGTTACTAACCAAGCTACTGATTTGGCTATAGATGGTCCTGGCTATTTCAGATTAACAGATACTAATGGTAATAAAGTTTATAGCAGAGCTGGCAAATTTGAGATTGATGGCAATGGACAATTAGTAGATAGTAAAGGAAACAGATTAGATATTCAATATAATGCTGGAGTAGATCCTAAAACTGTGCAATTCACTAAAGATAATTTCACAATTTCTTCTGATGGAAATATAACTGTAAAAGAAAATGGAAACTACGTTAATGTAGGAAAAATATCTTTATACCAATCACAAGGAAGCGAAGCTTTTGCATCAATAGGGGATAATTTATATCAGCCAGTAAATGGTGCAGCCGTTACTACAGTAACAGGTAGCGACATAAGGCAAAACATGCTAGAGGGTTCCAATGTTGATATGGGACAGGAAATGACAGATATGATAGTAACCCAGAGAGCCTATGAACTTGGATCAAAGGGAATAAAGGTAGCAGATGATATGTGGAACTTAGCAAATAATTTACGAGGAAAATAATTTCATTAATGTATATAATACAAATAATTCAGCATATAATGATACAGTGAATAATTTATTATTTGGAGTGTTGATATGTTAAATTACGATGAATTTATGGCATGTCCTATGTTATATCAAAATCATTGTATGCATAGAATGAACAAAGGGCAAGTGGTATGCCCTTATGCTTCTAGAGAATTTGAAGCTAATCCATATACGGAAGAATACAGCGTTTATTCTCCCGCAGTAAGATGTGTTGATCCTCAAAGCGTTAACGATGAGGCTGGAAGTATTTCTAATCTCTTTAGAAGCTCAGAGGATATTAGGATTAGAAAAGTACCTATCAATGATGTTACTGAATAATTATAAAAACTAAAGCTTTGAAAAAGGAATGGTATTATAGCTGCCATTCTTTTTTTATTTGGCTGTATTTTAAATTATTTTAGTAATAAATATGCATGCTTATAATATAAATAATATATATAGTAATAGAATATGGAGGAATTTTTTTGGGGTAGGATATTTGTTTGGATGTTTAATAAGCATAGTTCTCTGGAAGGTAGATAGAAGTTACTTTTTTAAAGGTATAGATAGATTTTTAGTAAGAATAGTGAAAAAAATACATATTGCAGAATACACATATTTATTTGGATTGGTTATTTTAATTTTTATTCATATTAGAGCACCAGAGGAAATTTATGATTTATTAACATTGCTTATTGTAATAGATATAAGTAACGCAGAGAGAAAGAATGTGATGGAGAAAGACACACATTTTTATGCATCCATATCCACCATATCCAGAGCTGTGGTAACTGGATTTATAGCACCATTATTTTATATAATAATTTTGGGTAATAAGGCTGCAATAGTTTATTTTCTCATAGCTAATATATGGGAAAGTAACGATTACAAAATATTAAGATCCCTATATAATATTATGACAATAATACCTGCTATGCTTACTCAGCCATTTTTGTATTCCGTGTATATTTTCAGAAATAAAATTATAAAGATAGATTTCAAAGGTGATTACACTTTAAATTGTGTTATTAGACCGCTCCTGAATATAGATATTTTTGGAGCCTATATTGAAAAAGTTAATTTTTATTATTATTTTTCGTTGGAGGGCATTAATTATATAAAAAATTATGGACAATATGAAAATAAAATTGAAATATCCTGCATAAAGGATTATTTATCCATAGCATATTGCATATGTATTTTAGCATTTGCAGTATTTTATATGATTACTGTAAATAATTAATGGGCAGAGTTAAATTACGCTGCCCATTAAAATTAATTTTTTAGCCATTTGTTATTGTAGTACTGAGTGGAGGAATTACCTGTTTCTTTCTAGAAACTACCTCTGGAAGGAAAGCACTGTTATTTTCATCTAATGTTACATTAAATGTTCTAGGCACCAAATCTTTGTCTGGACCAGCTGCGATTATTTTTGAACCGCCATTTAATATATCTGTAACTAAAAGCAATAAGAAATTAAAGTTACCTTTAGTCGCTTTTTCTTCCATATAGGCAAGCATTTCCTCTTTCATTGGATCAAAGCTATCTATATCCATTGTTCCAACTTGAGATACTCCAAAATCTACATCATTTACAGAGAAGGTCTTGTAGTCCTGATGGAATATTTGCTCTAAAGTTTTTCCTTTTAATGAAGTACCTGCTTTAAACATTTCTTTAGAGAATTTTTCAGGATCAATTTCAGCTATAGCAGCTAATCTCTTTAGTATCATTCTATCAACATTTGTTGTAGTAGGAGATTTTAATAAAAGAGTGTCGGATATTATTGCTGCACACAATACTCCAGCAGCCTTCTTGCTTGGCTTAATTCCATTTTCAAAGAAAATAGAAGCTACTATTGTACAGGTACTTCCTACAGGTTCATTTCTATAATAGATAGGGTTTCCTGTTTGAATATCTGCTATTCTATGATGATCTATTATTTCTAATATATCTGCATCCTCAAGACCATGAACAGATTGAGATTTTTCGCTGTGGTCTAGAATTATAATCTTTTTCTTGTTTTTAGATATAAGATGATATCTAGAAATACTTCCAATAACCTTATCCTTATTATCTAATACAGGATAACTTCTATATCTTGTTTCCAGCATTATGTCCTTTACTTCATCCACGAAATCATCTGTATTAAAGCTTACAATATTGTCTCTAGTCATAACATAGCTTATTGGAATACTTTGAGTGATAAGTCTAGATGCAGTAAAAGCATCAAAAGGAGTTATGATTACTGAGCAATCCTTTGACTTTGCAAGCTCTAATATATCATCATTAACTTCTTTGTTGTCAGTAACTACAAGAACGGAAGCTTCTTTTTCGATTATTAGCTTTTGCATTTCTGATGAATTATCACAAATAACTACATCGCCTTTTTCCAGCTTATCAATTATATTTTCTTCTTTAACAGATGAAACAAGTATTTTTCCATGATAAGTTGGCTCTTTATCAGAAACAAATTTTACCTTAGCTGAAAGAGCTTCTATTATATTCTCAATTTTAGTATTGCTCTTTGACAGGATTTTATCGTCCCAAACATCCATAAAAGTTGTTATGAGGTTTGAAGTTGATAGCATTCCTATAAGATTGTTATGCTCGTTAGTAACAGGAAGGGTGTTTATGCTGTGTTTTTTCATAAGGCTCCAAGCCATTTTTAATGAGATATCAGCAGAAACCGGAGCTATTTTGTCCATGCTAAGATCTGCTACCTGAGCTTTAACTGTATCTATAAGCATAGGAGGTTTAATATCGAAATATTCTAATATAAATTTAGTTTCATTATTTAATTCTCCAAGTCTCACCGGTACAGCTGGTATACTTTGAGTTTTATTTTTAAATTCCGCATAAGCGATAGCTGAACATATAGAATCTGAATCTGGATTCTTATGACCAGTTATGTAAATTATGTCATTCATTGTCATATTCCTTTCTTTTTTAGATTCTTATAGCTTTATTTTAAATGTTACATAAAAAAATGTAAAGCACTTTTAAAATCATCATAGCAATAAAGACATTAACATATATATAAAATATAGTTTCTAGAATGAAACGATAGCAAGTACATATTTGGGAGGAGAAATGTTAGAAGAAAAGCAAATACTTAATGGACTTACAAGTAGCGAAGCTAACAGACGATTAAAGCAATATGGGTTAAATAGATTGGAGAAAAAAAATAAAATATCCCCATATAAAATATTTCTGGAGCAATTTAATGATTTTATAATTTGGGTGCTTATGGTAGCTACCGTTATCTCATGGTATATGGGGGAATCCGGAGAGGCAGTTACTATAATAATTATTATAGTTATGAATGCTTTCATGGGCTTTATACAAGAATACAAAACAGAAAAATCTCTGGAAGCCCTAAAAAGCATGGCAGCGCCTACAGCTAAAGTAATAAGAGATGGTAAAATTAAGATAATTAATGCTGAGACTATTGTAATAGGAGATATGCTGGTTCTTGAAAGCGGAGATAAGATACCCGCTGATGCCATAATACTTAATTCTAACTCTGTCACAGTAGATGAATCACTTCTTACCGGAGAATCTGTTGGAGTTACAAAAAGCAATAGGGATAAAGAGAATAAAATATTTATGGGAACTATAGTTATGAGTGGGAAAGCCACTGCAAGAGTTATATACACGGGCATGTCCACAGAAATGGGAAAAATAGCTGATATGCTTCAAAATATAGAAGCGGAGAAATCACCTATAAAAGAAAAGCTAAATTCAATAGGAAAGGTATTAGTAGTGCTATGCATTGTTATATGTGCCATAGTAACAGCTCTTGGCATAATGCGAGGAAACAATCCAATGGATATGTTTCTCTTAGGAGTAAGCCTTGCTGTAGCAGCCATACCAGAAGGACTTCCGGCAATAGTTACGGTGGCCTTGGCTCTTGGAGTTTCAAGAATGCTTAAAAGAAATGCTCTTATAAGGAAGCTTCCAGCAGTAGAGACTCTAGGGTGTACTTCCATAATATGCAGTGATAAGACAGGAACCCTTACGCAAAATAAGATGACAGTAAAAGCCTTATACTATAACAATAGAAATATTAGTTTAGAAAATACTTCATTAACAATTACACAGGATAATAGCATGCTTAAAAAAATATTTGTAAATTGCAGTGATTGCAGTTTTGATTTTGAAAAGAAAAGTGTAGAGCAGGCAGTTTTTGGTGATCCTACTGAAACAGCTCTAATTAGAGTGTTTTTTAGAGATGTTATGGAATTAAAAAAATATACACTAAATTCTTTAAGAGAATATGAAGTTCCTTTTGATTCCAGCAGGAAGATGATGACTGTAATAATGAAAGAAAATGGAGTTAAGATATGCTATGTTAAAGGGGCTCCAGAAAGAATAATTGAAAGATGCAAATGGATACTCATAAACGGGGAAGTTAAGGTTTTTACTCCGGATTATAAAAGACAAGTAGAGGCTGCAGTGGAGGCTATGTCCAATAAAGCTTTAAGATGCATAGCCGGAGCTTATAAAAAAGATGGGATAACTTATAGCAGATCTGTGGAGAAAGATTTGGTTTTTGTAGGGGTGGCAGGGATTATAGATCCTCCTAGGAAAGAAGTAAAGGATGCTGTGCTTAAATGTAAAATAGCAGGGATAAAACCAGTTATGATCACTGGTGATCATAAAAATACAGCTTTTGCTATAGGAAAGGAACTTAATATATGTAAATCCATGGAGGAAGTTATTACTGGAGAAGAATTGGATAAGCTTTCAGATAAGGAGCTTAAAAGTAAAATAGATAAGATGTCTATTTTTGCAAGAGTTAACCCTAATCATAAGCTTAGAATAGTTAAATGCTTCAAAAGTAAAAATAAGATAGTAGCTATGACCGGTGATGGAGTTAATGATGCTCCTGCAGTAAAAGAAGCTGACATAGGTATAGCCATGGGCATATCTGGTACGGATGTCACCAAAGAGGCTGCATCTATGATACTTTTGGATGATAATTTTGCTACCATAGTGGCTTCTGTAGAAGAGGGCAGAGTAATATATAACAATATAAGGAAATTTATCAGATACCTATTATCCTGCAATTTAGGAGAGGTATTAACAATGTTTTTAGCAAGCCTTTACAATTTAGAGGTACCTCTTACAGCAATACAAATATTGCTTGTAAATTTAGCTACAGATGGACTGCCAGCCATAGCACTAGGCGTAGATCCTCCAGATGGAGATATTATGAATGAGAAGCCAAGACCAAAGGAGGAAGGAGTTTTTGCTAGAGGTCTTACTGAAAAAATTGTTCTTAGAGGCGGGCTTATAGGAATATGTACCATTATGACCTTTATTGTGGGAAAAAATTATGGATATTCTCTAGAAAAGTGCAGAACTATGGCTTTATCCACATTGGTTTTGTCCCAGTTAATTCATGTTTTTGAGTGCAGATCTGAGAGAAAATCTATATTTGAAATAAATCCATTTACAAATCCATATCTTCTTGGAGCAGTGGCTATATCAATCTGCATGATAGTATCAGTAGTTTATATTCCATTATTTCAAGGTATTTTTGGCACTGTAGCATTAAATGCGGCACAGCTTCTTGTGGTAGTATTTTTTTCAGCTATAATAGCTTTCATCAACAGCATGTACTTATATATAACAAGAAAATAAGGAAAGCTCTTTCGAGTTTTCCTTATTTATATTTATATTGGACCTTTGTAGCTTTTTTCATTATATCACCCTCAACATGATGCAGTTCTTTTTTGGTGGTGATATTTATAACATTTGCTATTTCTATACCGTCGCTCACAGCATCCTTTGACTTCTTCTTCTTTCCTTTAAGTCCTTGAATTATAACAAGATTTCCTTGAGATACCGATATAAATGTAGGCTTTTTAAACCATCTATTTCTTTTGTATACGCAGGATATAACTCCTTTGCTTCTTTCAGGTCTAACGATAATTACAGCCTTAATTTTATAGAATATCCAAAGTATTTTTTTCTCCTCAATTTTTACAGAAAGTACATTACCTTTAATTTGAGTAAGTCTATCACCGTACTTTTTCATAGCTGTATCTTGATAATACTTTGCTAATTTCTCTTTGAATCCCATATTTAGTAGCTCCTTTTCAATATTGTAAATATTATATTTATAAAAATTTAAAAACTTAATATTTATTTAGGAAATTGTACAATTTAAAAATTTAAACGTTTATTCCAATCCCTAATTATAAACTGCTTTTATGTTTATAAGTCTTCATACTATTATATCATAGGAAAGTATTTCAGAAAATTGTATAATTAAAAAAATTTGTACCTAAAATTATATTTTAGAATATTATATTATATGATAAATTAAAAAATTATATTATTCTCATTAATAAAAGGGAGGAGGAGAATACTCCTAACTTAATTTGAGGAGTTTCAAGTTATTATGAAGAATGAATTTGATTATGGTAAAGTAGCCTATGATATTGATTTATCAAAGATGAAAGAATGCAGGGAATCTATTGATATACCAAGTTACAATAATGTGCTAGAAAAGATAAAGAGCTATTTAAAGATAGATGATACTGGATACAACATTTATCTTATAGACGATTTTGCTAGAACAAAGGTGGATAGCATAAAAAAGGCAGTGCAAGAAACTTTGGCTGCAAGTGATATCAAAGATTTATGTTATGTAATTTATGAAGATGAAAGGTTTCCTAAAGTAATGGAATTATCTTCTGGAAGCGGTATGGAATTTAAAAATGCTCTAGAAGATATAAAGGAAACATACAGAAATGTTATATTTGATTTTTATAATGACGGATTAAATGGAAAAGAAAGCTTGCTTACAAAGATACAAAATAAAAGAAATGAATTAGTGGAAAGCCTATACAGCGAAGCTAAGAAATATGATTTTGATATTAAATTTACTGGGAGCACATTCTCTTTTGTACCGCTAAAAGATGGAGTATCTATGACTGAAAAGGAGTATGACGAGCTTAATTTTTCACAAAAGCAAAAAATGATTGATAAATTAAATGCATTAAAACAAAAAGCCCATGAAGTATTGGAAAAATTAAATAATTATGAGGCTGAAGCGCTGCAGCAGATGAAGGAATTAATGATAATATACTTTGGAGATTCCACAAATGATGTTAAAACAAAATATTTTTCCTTATTTGCTTCTCAAGAAAATGCATTAAACTATTTAAAATTAGTGTGTCAGAATATAGAAGGAGAAATAGTTGAAATATTCAGTTTGAATTACGATGATGATGAAGAGGAAATAAATAAAATAATAAATAAATATAAAGCTAAAATTTTGGTGAGTAATGAAAAAGATTCGATTCCTCCTGTTATAGTAGAAGAAGATCCTGCAATATCTAATCTGCTAGGAGGAATAGAATATGAGAATCATAGCGGAAACTATACTACCAATATTGATCTCATAAAGCCTGGAAGCTTAATAAAAGCTAATGGCGGATGCCTTATAATAAAAGCGAGTGCACTTTTTTCCTATGCTAATTCCTATCATTATTTAAAGAAAGCTTTAGAAAATCAATGCGTTAAATTCGATTTAAATACAAATTATATAGAATTAATATCTCCCACAAGGTTTAAGCCTGAAAAAATAAATATAAAAACAAAAGTTATTATAATAGGTGATTATAAAACTTACGAAGTGCTATACAATATGGATGATGAATTTAAGGACATATTTAAAATAAGGGTAGAATATGACAATCTTATAGATAACACTGTAGCAAATATTAAGATGATAATGGAAAATATAAAATATATAATAAATGAAAATTCTTTGGTGCATATTGAAGAAAAGTCGGCTAAGGAGATATTTAGATATTTAGCAAGGAAAGCAGGCAATAGGAAACAGTTTAACTATAACTATGAAGAAATTAAGAAGATACTGATGCTGGTAAACAATAAAGCTAAGGCTAATGGTACAAATAAAATTAAGGCAGAAGATATAGAAAGCATATTATATGAGAAGGAATCCACTGAAAAGTATATACTTCAGAGCTATGAGGATAATAGAATAGTATTTGATGTGGATAATAGTTTAGTGGGTTCAGTTAATGGACTTTCTGTTATTGATATAGGGTATTTATCTTTTGGAAGGCCTATAAGAATCACCTGCAGCTGCTGCAGGGGGAATGGTGAGATTTATGATATGCAGAAAGAAAACAGCTTAAGCGGCAATATTCATAGTAAGTCAATAAATATACTAAAAGGACTTATGAATGGACTTTTGGGAAGCTATTCCGGTGTAAATGTGGACTTTCATATAAGTTTTGAACAATTATACGGTAAAATAGAGGGGGATAGTGCCTCAGTAGCTGAAGTTATAAGCATGATATCGGCTCTTAGCAAGCTGCCAGTAAGGCAAAATATAGCAGTAACTGGGTCTATAAATCAGTTTGGTGAGGTTCAGCCGGTAGGTGGAATAATAGAAAAAATAGAGGGATTTTATGATGTATGCAAGCTAAAAGGAAGCTGCAAGAACAAAGGAGTGATCATACCAAAGCTAAATTCTGAGGATTTAATACTAAGAAGAGATATAGAAGAGGAAATATTTAAAAGTAATTTTCATATTTATTATATGAGCAGCCTAAAGGATGCGCTAGAGATTATTTTAGGAGATGAAAATCTTAATTATGATGAAATAATAATGGCCGCTTCCAGAGAACAAAAAAAATATGTAACCAGGAATAGATAATAATCCATTCCTGGTTACATTTACTATACGTTAAATCTAAAGTTAACTACGTCTCCGTCTTGCATTATGTATTCTTTGCCTTCAAGTCTGTAGAAGCCTTTTTCTTTTGCAGCAGCTTCAGAACCGCATTCTACTAATTTATCATAAGAAATTATTTCAGCTCTAATAAAGCCTCTTTCTATATCAGAGTGAATTTTTCCAGCAGCTGCAGGTGCTTTTGTGCCTTGTTTTATGGTCCATGCTCTAACTTCCTGTTCTCCAGCAGTTAAAAAGCTCATAAGGCCTAATAATTTGTAGGAAGCATGTATAAGCTTATTAAGACCGGTTTCATTTAATCCATAATCTGCTAAAAGCTCAGCTTTTTCATCATCTTCAAGGGCTGATAACTCTTCTTCTAATTTTGCACATACAACAATAACTTCAGAATTTTCGTTATTAGCAAATTCCTTTATTTTTTTTACATACTCGTTTTCTAAGTTTCCTTCTGTTAAATCCTCTTCTGATATATTAGCAGCATATAGCACAGGCTTTGAGGTTAGAAGAAAATAACTTTTGATCAATTCGTCCTCATCGTCGTTAATTTCAAGGGTTCTTACTGGATGACCTGCTTCTAAATGTGCTTTTAACTTTTCCTGAAGAGTCAATTCTTCTTTAGCTTTTTTGTCACCTGATCTAGCAAGCTTAACTGTTTTTTCTATTCTTCTTTCGAGGACTTCAATGTCTGAAAAAATCAGCTCTAGGTTTATAGTTTCTATATCTCTTACAGGATCTACAGAACCATCAACATGAACTATATTGTCATCATTAAAGGCTCTAACCACATGAACAATAGAAGAAACTTCTCTTATATGTGAAAGAAACTTATTTCCAAGACCCTCTCCTTGGCTAGCTCCTTTTACAAGACCTGCTATATCGTAAAATTCTATAGTGGCATATACTTTCTTTTTTGAAGAATACATTTCTTCTAAAACATCTAATCTTTTATCTGGTACTGCTACTACACCTACATTTGGTTCAATAGTGCAGAAGGGATAATTAGCGGACTCAGCGCCAGCTTTTGTTATGGCGTTAAATAGCGTACTTTTGCCCACATTTGGTAAACCAACTATTCCTAATTTCATATATGAGCATTCCTTTCTTTATTTATATATCAAATTTATTCTATCGGCTTCCTATTATATGTAAACTTTGCATTAATAAAGCCTTTTAGTACAATTAAAAATTATACATTAGTAATACCTTTATTTCAACTATATAATGTCTAGAAAATATAACAAACTAAATTTATATAAATAAATTAAAAATAATATTAAAAAAGTAAAACAAAATTATCACAAAAAAGAAGGATTTTTTATTTTTATATAGAATAGTTTTTGTTAGTGGGTTAAAGTGGAGCAAAGTGGAGCAAAAAACATTAAAAGTGGAGATAAAATACAAAAAGGGGTGTAACATGTTTATTGGTGAGTATCAACATGCTGTTGACAGTAAAAACAGAATGATAATTCCTTCAAAGTTCAGAGATGAAATTGGAGAAACTTTTGTGCTCACAAAAGGTCTAGACGGTTGTCTTTATGCTTACACCATAAGCGAATGGAAAATATTAGAACAAAAGCTTAAAAGTCTTCCGCTTTCCAGTAAAGATGCAAGAGCGTTTGTAAGGTTTTTCTTTTCAGGTGCTAATGAAATTGAAGTAGATAAACAGGGAAGAGCTTTAATTCCACAAAATTTATTAGAATATGCTGAAATAGAAAAGGAAATAGTAAGCATAGGAGTTTCTACAAGAGTTGAAATATGGAGTAAGAAAAAATGGGATGAATATAATAGTTCAAACATTGATTTTGATAGTATATCAGAAAAGATGAGCGAGCTTGGAATATAGGAGAAAAAATATGGAATTCAAACATTTGTCTATAATGCTTAATGAGTGCATCGAAGGACTCGATATAAAAAAAACAGGTATATATGTGGATTGTACTTTAGGTGGTGGAGGACATTCTAAGTTCATATTAGAGCATCTATCAGAAGAAGGAAGGCTCATAGGAATAGATCAGGATATGGATGCTATTAATGCAGCTAAAGAGAGGCTGAAGGATTATAAAAATGTTACATATGTCAATGATAATTTTTATAATATAGATGCCATTTTAAGAAAACTGGACATAGAGAAAGTTGATGGAATATTGATGGACCTGGGAGTTTCTTCCTATCAGCTTGATAATGCTGAAAGAGGCTTCAGTTATATGAATGATGCTAAATTAGATATGAGAATGGATAGGCATCAAGAACAATCAGCTTATGATGTTGTAAATTATTACGAAGAAAAAGAGCTTGAGAGAATTATTAGGGATTACGGAGAGGAAAAATTTGCACGAAGAATAGCTTCATTTATATCAGAAAGAAGAAGCCAAAAACCTATTGAGAGCACCTTAGAGCTTGTTGATATAATTAAAGCAGCTATCCCAGCAAGGGCCAGAAGAGAGGGACCTCATCCGGCGAAAAGAACGTTTCAGGCAATAAGAATAGAAGTTAATAAAGAGCTTGAAATATTAAATAAAACTATAGAAGATGCTGTGAATAATCTAAATCCAAAAG
Source organism: Clostridium sp. 19966 (assembly GCF_032335695.1). NCBI lineage: Bacteria > Bacillati > Bacillota > Clostridia > Eubacteriales > Clostridiaceae > Clostridium > Clostridium sp. 19966. The sequence goes on along the minus strand of NZ_JACTOJ010000006.1, from coordinate 125,149 downwards.
GAAGATTGGCTATAATAACCTTTCATTCTTTGGAAGATAGAATTGTAAAAAACAAATTTAAGCAATTGGAGAAACCTTGTATCTGTCCGCCACAGTTTCCTATTTGCCAATGTGGAAAGGTACCAGAAATAAAAATAGTAACTAGAAAACCAATAGAACCATCTGAAAATGAAATAGAAATTAATCCTAGAAGCAGAAGTGCAAAGCTAAGAATAGCTGAAAAAATATAGTTATATTTAGGCTGAGAGGTGAATAAATTGATATTGAAAGAAGAAGATGAATACATAAGAGGAAGCACTGTAATGATTCCTAAACGCAGGGAAGAAACAACTTCAAGCGAAGACTATGAAAAAATAAAGAAAAGCAATATTATAAGAAAAAACAAAATAAAATATAAAAAGAATCAAAAAAAGAGAAAAGCTTTAAAGACTATAGCAGTAATCTTTGCTTTAGGCTTCCTATTGATGCTTAATGAAACCCACATATACAAAAAGCAGGTAGAGTTAAATAAACTTACTGACAATGTAACTGATACTAATAAAAGCATCGAAGATTTGAATATTAAACTCATACAGCTAAATGGATTAAGCAGTATAGAAGGCATTGCTAAGGATAAACTGAATATGTCTATGCAAAATATGGACAAAAAGGTTAAAGTGACTTTTCATGGAAACAATTTTGTAGAGGTACCATCCGACAAAAATAATGATTCACAAAAGAGTATAATAAGTGAAATAAAGGATTTTTTTATTTCTAACTTTTAGAATTTATCATTATTTATGGCGGGAGGAGCGATATTGAGAATAAATAATTATAGAGATAAGGTAATAGTCAAGAGAAGAATACTTATTTCTGTAGGGGTTATAGCAGTTCTGTTTTTTTCGTTGATATTAAGATTATTTTACTTAATGGTTCTGCAGCAAAATAAGCTTAAAGGGTTAGCTACGGAACAATGGACAAACGAGGTAAAAATAGACGCTAAGAGAGGTAAAATACTAGATAGATATGGCAATGAATTAGCAGTTAGTGCAAATGTGTACAGAGTTGATTTGGACATGAATACCATAAGAAATTATATGAAGAGAAATAATCAGTCCTTTGAAGCTATCGCAGCAAAGCTTTCTAAGGCATTAGACATGGATAATGCTAAGGTACTTAAAGAGCTTACCACAACTTTGAAAAGTGGAAAAGATAGAGGTTCAGCTATACTTGCACGTAGAATAGAAAAAGACAAAGCAGATAAGGTTAATGACTTAAAAATATCTGGAGTTTTGGTATCTCCAGATACAAAAAGGTATTATCCTGAAAATAACTTTTTATCACAGGTAATTGGAACTACTAATTCTGATGGAGATGGACTTGCAGGAGTTGAACTTGAATATAATAAGTTATTAAAGGGAACTCCGGGATTTAGAATATCTGAAATAGATAGAAATAACGATGAGTTACCATATATAATTTCAGATTTTACAAAACCTGTACAGGGAAAGGATATAGTTCTTACCATAGATGAGAAAATGCAGTATTTTGCAGAAAAAGCAGCACAGCAGGCTATGAATGACAATAAAGCAAAGGCTGTTACCATAATGATAATGAATCCTAAAAATGGAGAAATACTAGCACTGGCAAATACACCAGGATTTGATCCTAACAATCCTAGAGAAGGCGCTAATAGCCCAGATGAAATGGCGCAAAAGTGGAGAAATAGGGCAGTGAGTGATACATATGAACCAGGTTCTATTTTTAAAGTAATAACGGCTATTGCAGCTATGGAAAAAGGCGTGGTAAGCGATTCGGATACTTTCGTATGTAACGGAAGCTTAAACGTAGCAGGAGCAAATATACATTGCTGGAAGACCAGCGGTCATGGAACTGAAAGCTTTGTAGATATTTTAAAAAATTCCTGTAATGTGGGATTTATGGTATTAGGATCTCGTCTTGGGGCAGCTAATCTTAATGAGTATATAAATAAATTTGGATTTGGGAGCAAGACAAATATAGATTTACCAGGAGAGGCAAAAGGAATTATTAGAAAGACAAGCAGTATAGGTCCAGTGGATTTAGCTACTATATCTTTTGGTCAGAGCAATACTGTAACTCCAGTACAATACATGACTGCTTTTAATGCTATAGTAAATGGTGGATATTTAATAACTCCACATGTAATGAAGGATATACAGCAGGAAGATGCAAATGGCAATGAAGTGATTGACAGTACCTTTGAACAGTACGATAAGAATTATCAAAAAAAACAAATCATAGATAAGACTCAGGCAGATAAACTTCGTTCATATTTGGAAAAGGTTGTTTCTGAAGGCGGAGGAAAAAAAGCATTTATTGACGGTTATCATATTGCAGGTAAGACAGGGACTGCTCAAAAGGTTAATCCTCAGACAGGAGCTTATGAAGCTGGAAAATATGTGGCATCCTTTGCAGGAACTGCTCCGGCAAATGATCCTAAGGTATCTGTTTTTATTTCTATTGATGAACCTGATCCTTCAAATTATTATGCTGGACAAATAGCTGCACCAGTAGCTAAGCAGGTTTTTTATGATATATTTAACTACATATCCTTAAAAGGAGATGTAAATGTGGAAGATACTGCTAGGAGTATGTTAAATGATGTGATAGTTCCTAATGTGATAGGAAATAAAAAGTCAGATGCCGTAAGTACATTAACTAAGAGTAATTTAAAGTGTGATGTAAAAGTGCAGGGGGATGGAGATACAATTATTGATATGAATCCTAAACCAGGATATACAACTAAAGAAGGAACTACAGTTGTACTTTACATGGGAAATGCTGCTTCAGCTAGCGAAGATATAGTTGTTCCTGACTTAAGCGGATACAGCAAAGAAAAAGCACAAGAAGTACTTGCTAGTCTAGGTATTAAAGCTTCGTTTATAGGAACTGGAATTATTACGGATCAAAGTGTGGACCCTGGACAAATAATAAAGAAAGATGATACTTTAAATATTGAAATGGAAGATACTCCAGGAGACTAGTTTTATAGGCATGCAACTGATATGGGAATCTAGCTTTTGATTATCAATTATGCAAAAGAATGGATGGGTTAATTTGCATAATTGGAAATCTTAGTTGATATTTCTGTATTTAAGGTAGGCATGCCTATGTCATGTAAAATATTAACTTGTGTTTTTCCCTCAGTATTATTAAATTATTATTAGGGTAATAATTAAAGTAATTACATAAAAACATCATAATAAATAATTTGCATATATGAAAGGTAGTGTAAATATGAAGCTTAGTGAGCTTTTAAATGGAATAGATTATAAAGTAATAAGCGGAAATGTGGGATTGGATATAAATAATATTCAATATAATTCAAGATTAGTTGGCAAAAATGATGCTTTCTTTTGTATAACAGGATATAATACTGACGGACATATTTATGCAAAGTCAGCAGTTGAAAATGGAGCAGCCGTAATTATTTGTGAAAAAAAAGTGGACGTAGGCAGCCATGTACTGTTAGTTCAGGTAGCTGATTGCAGAAAGGCTTTAGCTGTAGCTGGTGCAAATTATTATGAAAACCCAGCGAAAAAGATGAAAATTATAGGAATAACAGGAACAAACGGTAAGACTACTACTACCTATATGATCAAGTCTGTACTGGAGAAAGCTGGATACAAGACTGGATTGATCGGTACTATAGCAAATTATATAGGTGACAAAAAAATTCATTCTGAGAGAACTACTCCAGAATCCTTAGAACTACAAAAATTATTTTATGAAATGGTACAGCAAAATGTAAAATACTGCATAATGGAGGTATCTTCACATTCATTAGAGCTTAATAGAGTGTATGGAGTAAAATTCGATTATGGGATATTTACCAACTTAACTCAAGATCATTTGGATTTTCATAAAACTTTTGAAAATTACTACAATGCTAAATTGAAGCTGTTTAAAAACAGTAAAATGTCAATAATAAATATTGATAACGAATATGGAAAGAGAGTATATGAAGATACCGAGAATGATAAAATCACCTATGGCATAGAAAATGCCACGGTAACAGCCAAAAATATAAAAATGTACTCTAGGGGAGCGGATTTTACCATAAATTACGATGGGGTAAAGAAAGATGTTACTATATTTATACCTGGAATGTATAACGTATATAATTCCTTGGCGGCTATAGCGGTAGCTTTAAAAGAAAATATCTCCTTAGAAAATATAGAAAAAGGATTAAAAGATACGCAGGTTCCTGGAAGATGTGAATTAGTAACGAAGGATTATGATTTGGGATATGACATAATAATCGATTATGCCCATACACCGGATGGACTGGAAAATATATTAAAGACAGCTAGGGAGTTTACAAAAGGAAGACTTATTTCTTTGTTTGGCTGCGGAGGAAATAGAGATAAAAGCAAACGGCCAATCATGGGGAAAATAGGGTCTGAACTTAGCGATATAAGTATTATTACATCGGATAATCCAAGAGATGAAGAACCAATGGAAATAATAAAAGATATATTACAAGGTGTTAATGGAGAACATTTAACAATAGAAAATAGACGAGAAGCTATAGAAAAAGCTATAAGCATAGCTGGAAAAGGCGATGTGATAGTTATTGCAGGAAAAGGGCATGAGGACTATCAGATATTTAAAAATAATCAAATAATACATTTTGATGAAAGAGAAATAGTAAAAGAAATACTTGAAAAAGTAAATAACCAGGGGTGTTAAGATGGAAGTTTTAAAATTGAGTGAACTTATAGAAGCTATAGGAGGCAAGGTATATATAAGCGGGAAAAAAGATTATTTTTCAGGAGTATCTATTGATACCCGTCAAATAGCTGATGATAACTTATATATAGCAATTAAAGGAGAAAAATTCAATGGTAATGAATTTGTAAAAATTGCTTGTGAAAAAGGTGCCTCCATATGTATAGTTGATGAAATAAAGTTTCAGTCAAGTGAAATTGAGAATGCTACAATCATCTTAGTGGAAGATACAAGAAAGGCTTTAAAAGATCTTGCGAAATACTATAGAAACAAGCTTAACATTAAAGTAGTAGGGGTTACTGGTTCCACTGGAAAGACAACAACAAAAGATTTAATAGCAGCTGCATTAAGTGAAAAATATAAGGTGTTTAAAACTAAAGGTAATTTTAACAATGAAATAGGCCTTCCGCTTATGATTTTTAATCTTGATAAAACCTACGATGTAGCCATATTAGAAATGGGCATGAGCAATCTTTACGAGATACACAGACTAGCAGATACTGCACGTCCAGATATAAGTGTAATTACTAATATAGGTATATCGCACATTGAGAATTTGGGAACTAGAGAAAATATATTAAAGGCTAAATTAGAAATAACGGATTTTTTTAATAAGCAAAGTGTATTGATTATTAATTCCGAAAATGATATGTTGATGAACTTTAAGTCTGATGAATTTATAGTAAAAAGCATAGGCTATAATACTGATTTTAGCTACTGTGCTAAAAATATAGAGCTTATGGAGAATAAAATAGCATATGATTTATATGACAATAATAAACTTATAAATAATAAAGTATCCATTAATATTGTAGGTCAGCACAATGTACTTAATTCACTTCTAGCTATTGCAGTGGCAAGAGAATTTAATGTTGATTATACAGACATAGTTAGGGGATTTATTAATCTGGAAGCCACCTCTATGAGATTGGATATAGTAAAGGTTAATGGAATGACTTTAATAGATGACAGCTATAATGCAAGCCCTGACTCAATGAAAGCAGCATTAGATGTGCAGAAAAATATTAAGGGTGGCAGAAAAATTGCTGTATTGGGTACGATGAGAGAACTTGGGAAAGAGTCATATAACTGTCATTTGGAAGTTGGAAAATATGCAGGTGTTAAGGGTATAGATATGCTAATAGCAACTGGCGAATATGTTGAAGCTTATAAAGAAGGCTTTAACCATAATGATAAATTTTATAGTTTTGAAAGCAATGACCTGGCAGCCGAATTCTTATTAAAAGAATTAAAAGAAAATGACGTAATACTAGTAAAGGCTTCTAGATCCATGAAATTTGAAACTATAGTAAATAGATTAAAAAATTAAAAGCAAATAACGGGGGATGTTACCACATGAAGGATTTATTAAACACTGCTATTGTCTATTCTGTACTAATTTCTTTTATAATTGTATCACTCATAGGACCATTTGCTATTCCAGCTTTGAAATGGCTTAAATTTGGTCAGTTTATTAGAGAGGAGGGGCCTAAAAGTCATCAAAAGAAGGCAGGAACTCCTACTATGGGGGGCATTATTTTTATTGCTGCAGTGGTAGTTTGCTTTCCATTCATGATTAAAAATCCGACAGATAAATCTATGATAGCCTTATATGCATTCTTAGCTTTTGGCGCTATTGGATTTATGGATGACCTGTTAAAGATAATTCATAAAAATAATTTAGGACTTAGAGCTTACCAGAAGATGATAATGCTTTTGCTAGTGGCAGTACTATTAGCTTATTATGCCTATACAAATGATGAGATCGGCTCCAAGATATTTGTACCATTTTTTAAGGTAAACATAGATTTAGGAATTTTATATGTGCCCTTTATTATCGTTTTCTTACTTGCTACCACTAATGCTGTAAATCTTACAGATGGATTAGATGGGCTGGCTACTTCAATTACACTTTTAGTTATGACATTCTTTACTATGATATGTTTGGGAATGTCACAATATACATTGGCTAGATTTTGTGCTGTGGTTTCAGGTGCTCTCTTAGCATTTTTAAGATTTAATGCTTTCCCGGCTAGGGTATTTATGGGAGATACAGGTTCTTTAGCACTTGGAGGAGCAGTGGCGGCAGTGGCTATGCTATTAAGGCTTCCACTTCTCATAATACTAGTGGGGGGAATATATTTGATAGAAGCATTATCAGTTATTCTTCAGGTTGGAAGCTTTAAATTAAGAGGTAAACGAATATTTAAGATGGCTCCTATTCACCATCACTTTGAAATGAATGGATGGGCAGAGCCTAAAATAGTTTCAGTTTTTTCTATAATAACCGTTATATTGTGTTTGATTTCATTTCTAGCATTCTAAATTAGTGGTTATTAATAATCATTGAATACAGATGTGTTCACAACAATTTTTAGGAGGAGAATTTATGAAAAAATCCAGGGTTAACTTGGGAGAAGCTGATTTTGTTATGTTTTGTGTGATACTGCTTCTTCTTACTATAGGATTAATAATGGTTTACAGTGCTAGCTCGTGGACGGCGTCTATTCAATATAAAGATGACATGCATTTTTTAAAGAGACAGGGACCTGCAGCTGTAATTGGTATTATAGCTATGCTTTTCTTTATGAGATTTGATTACCACAAAATAAAAAAATATACCATATTGATGATGATATTATGCGTACCCTTGCTTTTAGCAGTTTTTTTATTTCCAGGAGCAAAAGGGGCGCAAAGATGGATAAATTTAGGTCCAATCAGTATACAGCCTTCAGAAATAGTAAAATATGTTATGGTTCTATACTTAGCCAAAAGTATAGACTATAAGGGAGAAAGAATAAAGAGTCTTTTATATGGGGTGCTTCCATATTTATTTGTTGCAGGAGCTTATGCTGGACTTATACTTTTAGAAAAAAACCTAAGTATTTGTGCTGTAATAATGATTGTGACGCTTATACTTTTATTTGTAGGGGGGGCGAGATTGTGGCATATATTTGGTCTTGTGGCTCCTGTATGTACTGTTGCAGGAATAATGCTAATATTCACAGCTAGTTACAGAAAAGCTAGACTTCTAAATTTCATAGATCCTTGGAAAGATGCTTCTGGTAATGGATATCAATTAATACAATCGCTGTATGCATTAGGATCTGGAGGAATCTGGGGAGTTGGACTTGGCCAATCTAGACAAAAAGCTTATTATATGCCTGAACCGCATAATGATTTCATATTTTCAATCATAGGAGAAGAATTAGGACTTATAGGATGTATTTTAATAATAAGCCTGTTTATGATTCTCGTATGGAGAGGAATAAGGACTGCTATAAATTCTAAGGATACATATGGTACATTGCTTGCTACAGGAATAACTTCAGTAATAGCTATTCAAGCTATAATAAACATAGCAGTTGTGTCTGGTTCTATGCCAGTTACAGGAGTTCCCTTACCCTTTATAAGTTATGGAGGATCTTCCCTTGTTTTAAATCTATCTGCCATGGGGATTTTGCTTAATGTGTCTAGGCAAATAGATAGAAAAAGAATGTATTGACGAAATGAAGTGAAAATACCACTTCAAAACTTAGTAATATATAAAACCAAAATTAAAACATATTTAATATTTTTATTTTATTAGTAAAATAAAAAATTAATATGTTTTATTATATATTTTAATGAAATTAAAAGTATAAAGTGTTATTATATAAATAATAACAAATTTATATCAATCTATTTATGCAAAATGTAAAAAATAGGCTGATGGAGAACTATTTGAGATGTTTATGGGGGAAAGCGGTTTGAAAAAAAATAATGAACTCATAAAGAGAAGAAAAAGAAAGCAGAGATATAGGAGGGGAATTTTATTACTTTTCATTTTGAGTATTATAACAGCAGTGTTATTGTTAAAATTGCCCTATTTTAATATAAACCAAATTCAGGTAAACAACAATAAAAAATTAAATAAGCAGGAAGTAATAACTGTTTCAAAACTAAAAATTGGAGAGAATATATTTATTTCTAATTTGAATAAAATTAAAAACAATTTATTGACAAATCCGTATATATCTAGTGTGACAGTAAAAAGGAAACTTCCATCTACGGTAGTAATAAATATACAGGAAAGAACTCCATACTTCTTTATACAAAAGGATAAAGATATTATTTTGATGGATAGTGATGGATATGCTTTAGAAAAAACCACTGCTGTTCCTGATAATAAGCTCATTAGAGTTGATGGAATAGACATAAATTCGGTAAAAGTGGGCGAAAATTTAAAAGACTCTACTAAGTTAAATATATTGCATGAGTTTACAAAATATGAAAATAAAACTGATACTGTTATAACAAGCATAGATGTATCTTTAGCAGCGGATATAAAAGTGAATTTTAAAGATTCGGTCTTGGTGAAAATTGGGACTGTTGATAACTTAAGGAAGAAACTCAGTGATGCTGTAGATATAATTAACCAAACCGAGTTAAAAACTAAAAAAGGCTACATAGATATGAGTTATAATGGATCGCCTGTTTATGCCGTAGATAATCCTTAAAAATTTAAAAAGTGCGTAGTATATAGAAGAAGGAGGGGTAAGATGAAAAAGTTGACATCTCAATTAACAGTAGCTCTGGTATGTGGACTTTTAGGATTCATGCTTACATATCAATTTAAGCTTTTAGCAAATCAAGATACCAGCAGTAATGTGGATAATAAAAATAGCACGGAAATAACAGCAGAAATAGACGCATTAAAAAAATCAAAACAGGAATTAGAGCAAAAAAATAATCAACTCACTGATCAAATCAAAAAATATGAAGATAGTGCTACTTCAGATAACGGAACTAATAAGAGTATAAAGGATGAACTTGATAAGAGCAGAAATCTTCTTGGATATACCGATGTTCAAGGACAAGGAATAATATTGTATCTTACTCCTAAAAGTGATCTCTTTTCTTCCAGCAAACCGCAATATATAGATCATAGAGAATTGACATATCTAGTAAATGAGCTGAATTTTGCTGGAGCTGAGGCTATATCAATAAATGATGAAAGGATAACGGAACAAACTGGAATTAAATTATCAGGCAATAATTATATATTAATAAATGGTGATAAAATATCTCCTAGTCAAAGAATAACGATTAAGGCTATAGGAGATAAGACAAAATTGGAGCAATCTTTAAAATTTGCGGGGGTATTTGATTATTTAGATTTACCTAATTATACTTATGAAATATCCACATCAGATTCTGTAAAGATTCCAAAATACAGTAAAGAATATAAAAATGATTATTTAAATCCAGTAAAATAGTTTATGAGGTGAATTTATGGTTGCTATATTAGGAATGTTAGTTGGTATTATAATAGGAATAGTTTGGAATGTAAATATTCCAGAAAAGTTTTCGCCATACATCTCTGTGGCTATTTTAGCCTGTCTTGATTCTGTATTTGGAGCTATAAGGGCTAACCTATCTAAAAATTTTCAGGCAGATATATTTATATCTGGTTTTTTCGGCAATGCTGCTTTAGCAGCGGCTTTGGCTTATTTAGGAGATAAATTAGGTATTCCCATATACATAGCAGCAGTTATAGTTTTCGGAGGAAGAATATTTGATAATTTTGCAATTATAAGAAGACTGCTAATAGAAAAAGCAAGATCCCGCTAATGAGGTGATGTATGTGAAGGCCAATGAAATGAAAATATTTGTTTTTATTGCATGTGTTATAATAGGAATAATGATATCTATGAATATAAGTTTTGCTAATACTACACCTACGGTTATACTTAGTGCTGAACAATATAAGCAGGCTATAGATGAAAGGACCCAATTATACAATCAGATATCTGAATTACAAAGCCAGTATTGGAAAAATAATTCTAAGTTAAAGGATTATACCAACATCGATACTTCTAGTTCAAAGGTTGTAAGTGACATGAAAAATGAATTGGAAAAAAATGATGTCATATTAGGCAATGAAGCAGTTACTGGAAAAGGATTAAAAATAATGTTAGATGATGCAGACACTAATTTTGATAGTACTGAGACCGTGAGCGAAGAAGAGAGATGGGTAAGAATAATTCATAATACAGATATTTTGGAAGTGATAAACAGTCTAAGAAATGCAGGAGCCCAAGCAATATCCATAAATGATCAGCGTATACTTAGTAATTCGGAAGTATATTGCTGGGGACCATTTTTGAAAATAAACAATGTAAATTTATGCGCTCCATTTTATATAAATGTTATAGGAAATTCAAATGCAATAAAAGATTACATGACAAATGATGAGGGATATCTTACTTATTTAAAATATCGAAACATAAGAGTAAGTGTGGATACAGTAGATAATGTAAAAATTCCGGCTTACATAGGAGACATAGATAATAAGTATGTTAAAGAAACCAAAAAATAAATATAAATTTTAATAAAAATTAAAGGGAAATTTGATTTTATGAAGAATATATATTTGAGAAGAGAATTTTCCTACTGTAGGAGGGGTATATTTTGGAAATAAGAGAAAATGTTAGGGCCCTAAATAACCTCTTTAGATCTCAAGTGAAATTAATCGCTGTAAGTAAGACTAGAAGCTTGGAGGAAATGGAATTAGCCTACTTGGAGGGAATTCGAGATTTTGGAGAGAATAAGGTTCAGGAACTTGTGGATAAACATGAAAAATTTCACACTGATGTTAGGTGGCATCTTATAGGTCACTTACAAAGAAATAAGGTGAAATATATAGTAGGCAAGGTATATCTGATACAATCTCTAGACAGTTTAAGGCTATTAGATGAAATTGAAAAGCAATATGCAAAAGAAAATAAGATTGCTAATGTGCTTATACAAATAAATATAGCCAAAGATCCTAATAAGTCAGGTGCTTTTGAGGAAGAAATAGATGAGATGATTTCTGCTATAGAAAATTGCAAGTATGTGAAAGCAAAAGGTCTCATGGCTGTAATTCCTAAGGGAGACGAAGTAGAATGCAGAAACTACTTTGGAAAAATGAAAGGTATTTTTGAGAATTTAAGTAGTAAAAAATTAAAAAATGTTACTATGGAATACTTGTCTATGGGGATGACAGGAGATTATATGTGGGCTGTAAAAGAAGGCTCAAATGTAGTCAGGATTGGTGAAGGCATATTTGGAAAAAGAAATTATAATAATATATAATATATAGGAGGTATATTTTTATGGCAAAAGTATTTAACAAGGTGATGGGATTTTTAGGATTGGAAGATGAATATGATGATGTAGAAGAGGTAGTTGAAACTGAAAGAGAGGAAGAAGTAGAAGTAAATGCTCCAGTTTCTCAGTTTAACAAGAAGCAAAGTAAGGTTGTAAATATACATAGTTCAAATTCTGCAAAAGTTGTAATCATGAAGCCTGTTACATTTGACGAAGTAACTAATATTTGTGATGATTTAAGAAATAGAAAGATAGTTGTAGTAAATACTACAAGCTTGGATCCTAAAATTGCTCAAAGAATGTTAGATTTTATGAGTGGTGCTAGCTACGCTTTAGATGGTGAATTGCAGGAAGTTGAAAGAGGAGTGTATGTATTATCACCTTCAACTGTTGAAGTTACTAATGAATTAAAAGGTGAATTGTCAAGTAAAGGATTGTTTAGCTGGGCAAAATAAGGGGAGGCGTTCGCAATTTTTATAAGTACATTCATCACTTTACTTATAAATCTTCTTGAATGGTGCATCGCTATAGATATAATAATTTCTTGGGTTATGCCGGATAAAAACAATACATTTATATCTGTACTGAAAAGTTTAACAGAGCCATTGTATTATCCAGGAAGAAAAATTCAGGAAAAAATATTGCCAGACCTTCAATTAGATTTATCGCCAATTGTTGCATATTTTATTTTAGCATTTATAGGAAGTTTGGTGTAGTTATAAATATGAAAAAAGATGACTTTATTAGCATGCTTAATTTAGCTGACAATGAATCAGCGTTAAAGCTTTTTGACAGATTTTCTTTAGCAGAGAAAACTGGAAAAACAGTTTTTTCAACAGATTTTTACCCTCCTAATGTCTGGGCAAGAGTTATTTCTTCTGCTGAAAGTTTAAGAATTCCTATAGAAGCTTTTGGAGCTTTTCAAGAAGCTGAACGTAGGATGTTAGCATTTAACTTTGACACTAATATGGATTTTCCGATGATTTTATTTAAAATAATTAATAAATCTAAGTTTTCTCAGCTTACTCATAGAGATTATCTTGGAGTTCTAATGTCATTAGGGATAAAAAGAGAGAAGCTGGGAGATATTGTTGTCAGTGATAATGAGTGTTATGCTGTAGTTTTCGATGAACTATATTCATACATAGAATCTAGTGTAAAACAAATTGGAAAGTCACCTTGCAGTGTGGTTAGATTGGAATCTTTTGATGATGTTCCCTCAATTAATTTTGAGGAAAGCATTATCATATCTACTTCTATGCGATGTGACAGTATAGTAAGTGCTATAACAAGATTATCAAGAGCCAAAGGTGTGGAGCTTATTAATGGCGGTAAGGTTCTTGTAAATTATGTAGACATACGTGAAAAAGACTATGAAGTAGAAGTTTTATCTACTGTTACTATAAAAGGATATGGAAAGTATAAGATATATGAAGTGATAGGTAGCAGCGGCAGTGGAAGATTAAAAATTAGGATAAAAAAATTTGTATAAGTTGAGGTGTTAGCTAATGAAATTAACAGCAATGGATATAAATAATAAAGAATTTAAAAGATCCTTAAGAGGTTATAGTGCAGAGGAAGTTGATGAATTTATAGAAAAAGTAGCAGAGGATTATGAAGCAATATATAAAGAAAATTCTAATTTAAAGGAAAAGTTATCTTCACTTAATGAAAAAGTAGATCACTACTCAAAAATAGAGTCCACTATTCAGAATACATTAGTTCTAGCTCAAAATGCTGCGGAGCAAGCAAAGGCTTCTTCACAAAAAGAAGCTGAATTTATAATAAAGAATGCTAATGACACTGCACATAAAATCATCGAAAAGGCTCATAATGATATAATAGATGTCAATAAAGATTATGATAAGGTTAAACAGGAATTTGTTAAATTTAGAGCTAAGTTCAGAAACTTTATGAAAGTTCAAGTAGATACTTTTGATGAACTGGAAAAGGACTTTATAAAAAATTATAGCGTAGGTTCCGTTATTGAAGATGTTGAAGAAAAAGAGATTGAAGAAGATACAAAGATGGATATAAACAATCTTGAAGACACAGCTTTTGATAATGATGAATTAAACGAAATTAAAAAGTTTTTTGTAAAAGATAATTAATATAGAATATAAGATTATAATTTTAATTATTAACTTATGCATTTATATGCATAAGTTAAGTTTTTATCATTGGAATATACTGGCGTTATAAAAATTCGTACCCTTGGTAGAATAAATATATAAATTAATAATGAAATCTACCAAACTAAGAGAGGTGAAAGGGTATGGATAATAATAGATTAAATTTTTATAAAAATGCCTTATTGAAGGAAAGAAAGCGAATTGAAGATTTAATTGAACAGCTAAAGAGAAATCAAGTAATAGGAACAAATTTTGAAGCATCTTCGGAATTGTCATTTTATGACAATCATCCTGGTGATTTGGCATCAGAAATGAATGATTTGGAACGAGGAAGAGCTTTTGAGAATAACGAAATAGCTATATTAGAAAAAATAGAAGATGCATTAAAAAGCATAGGCAAAGGTGATTACGGAATATGTAAGAATTGCGGAGATAAGATTTCTGAGGAAAGGCTAAATTTTATACTATATACTAGATACTGCATAAAGTGTCAAAATACTATAAGTGATATGGCCGAAACCAGGGATTTATATAGAAATGAGACTCAAAATTATCTCCTAAAGCCTTTTGGCTATGGGCACGATGACTATCATGAACAATTAATTTTTGACGGCGAAGATACATACCAAGCTGTTGATAAATTCAATAAATTAAAAAATGTTTATGAATATTTTGAAGAAAACGAAGAAGAAGGCTACGTAGAGCCCATAGAGAAAATAAGCAATGATCAATATAGGAGTCAATTACCGGACTAAGTTTTATTGTTTACAAGGGGGATGTAAATGGAGTTTATCATAATAGTATTAGGCATAATAGCAGACCGAGTTACTAAAATAGCAGCAGCAAAAGCACTTTCAGGTGGAAATGAAGTAGTAATTATTAAAAATCTCTTTTCTTTCTCATATGTAGAAAATGTCGGAGCTGCATTTGGCATATTTGCAAATAAGCAGATAATACTAAGCATTATAACTTTGATAATACTTTCTTTAATTATCTTTTATATGTATAAATCCAAGATTAAATCCAAGTTTTTTAGGATAGGCGCATCCTTAGTAATTGGCGGTGCCATAGGAAACTTAATTGATAGAATATATAGAGGATATGTAATAGATTTTATTTTACTTCACTACAAAGATGTATATAGCTGGCCCAATTTTAATGTAGCAGATATTTGCGTAGTGTTTGGAACAATTTCATTAGCAATATATATATTAAAGGATGTCAAGTAATGGAACAATTTTTATACAATGTTGATGAAAGTCAAGCAGGAATGCGAATAGATAAATATTTAAGCGAATTAATAACAGATAAATCAAGATCTTATATACAGGAAATAATTAACCGTGGTAATGTAAAAGTAAATGATAAAATTGTAAAAAGTAATTATAAGATTAAAAATGCTGATTCTATACTAGTTGATATTCCAGAGCTTGAAATTTTAAGCGTTGAACCTGAAGATATTCCTCTAGATATTATCTACGAAGACAATGATATAATAGTAGTAAATAAACCTCAAGGCATGGTGGTGCATCCTGCAGTTGGTAACTATTCAGGAACTATGGTTAATGCACTTCTGGCTCATTGTAAGGATCTATCGGGAATAAATGGAGTTATAAGACCTGGAATAGTTCATAGGATTGACAAGGATACCTCTGGAGTTCTTGTGGTAGCCAAAAATGATTGTGCTCATAATAGTCTTAGCGAGCAGCTGAAAGACCATACAATGAATAGAATATATATAGCTTTGGCTGAAGGAGTAATAAAGCAGGATGAAGGTAAAGTAGATGCCCTATTAGGAAGACATACCGTTGACAGATTGAAATTTGCGGTAGTTAAGGATGGCAAGAAAGCAATTACTCATTTTAAGGTGCTGGAAAGATACAATAATGCTACCTTGATTCAATGCAAATTAGAGACTGGAAGAACTCATCAAATAAGAGTTCATATGGCTCATATAGGGCACCCGCTGGTTGGAGATCCACTGTATGGATATAAAAAACAAAAATTTAATCTGCAAGGACAAATGCTACATGCAAAAACCTTAGGTTTTATTCACCCTACCACTCATGAATATATTGAGTTTAATTCTGAGCTGCCAGGGTATTTTGTAAAAATACTCAACATTTTAAAAAGCGAGTTGAAATAATATTTGAATTGTGATATTATTTCTATGATATATAGGATTTAAATTTAATACCGCTACCTTTAAACGATCCTGTGAGGTCGTAAGGCTTATTTAGATAAATTTGGGATATTCAATTGCCTTACCCTTTTTGGGTTGGGCAATTTTCTTTTATTAATAAATATCATACTAATAGCCAAGCAGTAAATAATAAAATGGGGAAGAAGGTGAATTTGTGGAATTAAAGTCAGTGCTTTTAGATGAAAAAGCTCTTCAAAGGACTCTTACAAGAATTTCACATGAAATCATTGAGAAAAATAAAGGCGTAGAGGATGTAGTACTAATCGGAATAAAGAGAAGAGGATATCCTATAGCTGAAAGAATATCTAAGAAAATTGAGGAGATTGAAGGAATAAAAATTCCTGTTGGAAGTGTGGATATAAGCTTGTATAGAGATGATCTTAAAAAAATAGCTGATGTACCTAAAATTAATGATAGTCATTTGGGGGTAGCTGTAGAAGATAAGAAAGTTATATTAGTGGACGATGTTGTATATACAGGAAGAACTGCCAGGGCTGCCATTGATGCAGTAATATCTGTAGGAAGGCCACAGATGATAGAGCTTGCAGTGCTTATAGACAGAGGGCATAGGGAGCTTCCTATAAGAGCAGATTTCGTGGGAAAGAATGTACCTACATCAAAATCTGAAATTATAGCTGTAGAATTAAAAGAAAGTGATAATAAAGAGGACTCTGTTAAAATATTTGATATTAATTAAAAATTTTAATATATAACTAGGGGGAAAAGATGAAAGATTTTGTAGATGTAGAAGAAAAACTTCCGTTAGGTAAAACTATACCGTTAAGTTTCCAGCACCTATTTGCTATGTTTGGTGCCACTATACTTGTACCTAGCATGTTCCATATTAATCCTGCCATTGCGTTGCTTATGAATGGAATAGGAACTATACTTTACACAATAATAACTAGAGGAAAAATACCTGCTTACCTAGGATCTAGCTTTGCATTTATAGCTCCTGTAACAGCGATAATTGCATCAACTTCCTTTGCTCATGCTCAGTCGGGATTTATATTCTTTGGTTTATTCTTTGTGATAATGTCTTTCGTAATAAGATATGCAGGAACCGCTTGGATAGACATAGTTATGCCTCCAGCAGTTATGGGATCTGTAGTAGCAGTTATAGGCTTAGAACTTGCACCTAATGCTGCAAGTCAAGCTGGACTTGTAGTAGCAGCAGGTGCTACGCTTCCTAAATATACTTTGCTTGTATCCATGGTTACATTGGCAGTAGGAGTTATAGGAACTGTTGTATTTAGAAGATTTATGAAGGTTATTCCAATACTTATTGCGGTTGTGGTTGGATATATTTTAGCTTTGCCATTAGGTTTAGTTAAAACCTCTGTAATAGCTCAGGCACATTGGTTTGCACTTCCTAAGTTCACTGCTCCAGTATTTGATTTGAATGCAATAATCATGATAGCCCCAGCTTGTCTAGTGGTATTTGCCGAACATGTAGGACATCTTATTGTTACAGGTAATGTTACAAATAAGGATCTAATTAAAGATCCAGGGCTTCACACTTCATTGTTAGCAGATGGTTTAAGCAACATTGTTTCAGGCTTTGCTGGTTCACCTCCAAATACAACTTATGGTGAAAATATCGGAGTTATGGCAATCACTAGAGTTTATTCTGTTTGGGTTATAAGAGGAGCAGCGATTCTTGCTATATTGTTTTCTTGCATAGGAAAGATTGCAGCCATAATTCAAGTTATACCTGATCCTGTAATGGGAGGAGTAACGATTTTACTTTATGGAGTTATAGCTATATCAGGAATAAGAATGTTAGTAGAAAACGCTGTAGATTTCAGCAAAAATTATAATATGGTGTTAGCAGCTGTTACTTTCGTAATAGGAGTTAGCGGAGCTTCTATAAAACTTGGACGTACTGGCGCAACAATCAAAGGAATGGCGCTTGCAGCAGTGGTTGGAGTTATATTGTCCTTGTTGTTTTATGTTTTGGATAAGCTAGGACTTATGAATGAAAAATATGAACCTAACCCTTCAAATAAAAAATAATAGTTTATATTTTCTTAGTAACTGATATAATCTATATATGATATAGATTATATCAGTTATTTTTTTAATAAGAGGTGATAAACTTGGAAATATTATCATGGAATGTTAACGGTCTTAGAGCTGTTATGAAAAAGAATTTTAAAGAATGGCTGTTAGAAGCCTCTCCAGATATATTATGTATTCAAGAAACAAAACTGCAGGAAAATCAGCTTATAGAAGATATAACTAATATAGGTGAATATAAATCCTATTATAGCTTTGCAGAGAAAAAAGGTTACAGCGGAGTTGCCACCTATACAAAGGCTGAACCTAAAGCAGTAAGGCATGGTATTGGCATAGAGGAGTTTGACTGTGAAGGAAGAATACTTATTACAGAATTTGAGGATTTTGAACTTATGAATATATATTTTCCTAACGGTCAGCGAGACGAAGAGAGATTGGATTATAAATTAAGGTTTTATGATGCGCTGCTGGATTTTGCAAATGGGGAAGTTAAAGCAGGAAAGAAGCTTGTCATTTGTGGAGATTATAATACAGCTCATACAGAAATGGATATAAAGAATGCCAAAGCTAATGAAAAAACTTCAGGATTTTTGCCCATAGAAAGAGCTTGGATTGATAAATTTATTGGTGAAGGATATACGGATGTATTTAGAAAGCTTAATCCAGATACAATAAAATATTCCTGGTGGAGTTATATGTTTAAGGCTAGAGAGAGAAATACAGGCTGGAGAATAGACTATCATTTCGTATCTAATAATCTGATGGATAATGTAGCTGAAGCTGATATATTAAATGAGGTCATGGGATCCGACCATTGTCCTGTAAGTATAAAATTAAACTTATAGAGTATATTAGAACAACACTGATTTAAAACAGAGCCTAAAAAAATTACATAGTTGAGCAAGGAGCATTATATGGAATATGAATTAATAGCAACCTCTACTTTTGGCATAGAAGCTATAACAGCTAGAGAGCTAAAAGACTTGGGATATGATGATTTAAAAGTAGAAAACGGCAAAGTAACTTTTAAAGGGGACGATATGGATGTAGCCATAACTAATATATGGCTTAGAACAGCAGATAGAATTCTTATAAAGATTAAGGAATTTACTGCTAGAAGCTTTGAAGAGCTATTTCAAGGTACAGTAAATATTCCTTGGGGAGATATTATACCTGTAGATGGCAAAATGCATGTGGTAGGAAAATCTATAAAGTCTACTTTGTTTAGTGTTTCTGATTGTCAATCTATAGTAAAAAAAGCTGTTGTTGAATCTATGAAGCACAAGTATAAAAGAGATTGGTTTGAAGAAGATGGACCTATTTATAAAATTGAAGTTGCACTCTTAAAGGATGTAGTTACTCTGACTATTGATACATCTGGCGCAGGGCTTCATAAAAGGGGATATAGAGAAAATGCTGGAGCAGCACCTTTGAAGGAAACCTTAGCTGCTGCATTAGTTATAATAAGTAAATGGGATAATAGCAAAGTTCTGTCTGATGTGTTCTGTGGTTCAGGGACAATACCTATTGAAGCAGCAATGATAGGAAGGAATATGGCACCAGGCATAAATAGAAGCTTTGTGTGTGAAGAATGGCCCTCTATGGACCCTGCTATCTGGAATCAAGTAAGAGAAGGAGCTAGGAAGGCTGTTAATTCAGAGGATTTTAAAATATTTGCTTCAGATATTGATGGAAGAGTTCTTAAAACTGCTAAAGAAAATGCAGAAAAGGCAGGAATATCCCAACATATATTTTTTCAGAAGCTGCCTATGCAAGAATTTTCTTCTAGCAAAAAGGGAGGATATATAATAACTAATCCTCCTTATGGAGAAAGGTTAGGAGAGAAAAAAGAGGTTGAAGAGCTTTATAAAATCTTAGGAAGCAAATATGAAAAACTTAACAACTGGCAATTTTATGTTCTTACAGCTTATGAAGGATTTGAAAATATTTTTGGATATAAATCAAGTAAAAATAGAAAACTTTATAATGGCAAGATAAAATGTTATTATTATCAATACATGAATAAATAGTTTTATTTTTAAATAAGGGAAGGCATATTGCATTCCCTTATTTCATATTTATCTATAAATTTATGAAACTTTAATTTAGATTTGTAGTATTATTTATAGGGGGATGATAGCTTGAAAAAAAAACACATCAGAATTAATAAAAAAAGGTTCTTAAAAACTATAGGGACAGTTACGGCTTTAGCAATTATTTTTTTCATAGGTTTTTTTTCAGTAAACAAGTTAATTGAAAATAAAAAACCCAAAACTGCTGCTGTAAATGTAAAATCAGTTCAATCTGCTGCAAATAATAATACCGTACCTAAAAATGAAGTTAAAGAAAATAGTGCTAATCCAGCTTTCACTACTAATGTTCCTGCAGGTGAGTACAAGCCTTGGCAGGAAAGAAGAGGTGATGGTAAAAAGATTGCTTATCTGACTTTTGATGATGGACCGTCTATTAACACTCTTAAAATATTAAATATTTTAAAGCAAAATAACATAAAGGCAACCTTCTTTCTTATAGGAAAGAATGCAGAGAGCAATCCTGATTTAGTAAAAGAAGAGATAGCAGAGGGACATGTGGTTGGCAATCACACATATAGCCATCCCATAAGCTATTGGAAAATAGGCCCGGAAAAGCTTATGGAAGATGTGAATCATGCTGATAGAGTATTGAAATCTATTTTAGGCGATGAATACAATAAAAAGCTGGTTAGATTTCCGGGAGGCTACATGGGGCATGGTGAAGTAGTGACTCCTTATAAAGAGGCAATGATTAAAGCCGGATATCATTTTGTGGATTGGAATGATGAAACAGGAGATGCAGACCATAATAATGTACCAGTAAATATGCTTGTAGCAAACCTTAAGAAATACACTAATATTGCTAATAGCAATACCTTAGTGGTACTTATGCATGATGCTGCTGCAAAGAGTACTTCTGTGCAGGCACTTCCGCAGGTAATAGAATATTTAAGAGGAAAAGGATACGATTTTGGGGTATTAGAATAAAAGCGGCATAGGCCGCTTTTATATTTTTTCTAATTTAATATCATAAGGATCTACATATAAAGTTTTGTTTGTTGAGTAAATAACCATTCCAGGTTTAGCTCCAGCTGGCTTTTTAACATTTCTTACTTCAGTATAATCTACAGGAACTTTTGTAGAATTTGAAGCCTTACTGTAGAAAGCAGCTAGTATAGCAGCCTCTGTTAATGTGTTATCAGGAATATCTTTTGCTTTAGCTTTTATTATTACATGTGAACCTGGAATATTTTTTGTATGCAGCCAAGTATCTGTTTTATCCGCAAACTTTAAGGTCAAATGATCATTTTGAATGTTATTTTTGCCTACATAAATCTCTATTCCGTCATTGGACTTAAAGTGAAGGGGACGAGAAGGCTTTATTTTATTTTTCTTGGAGCTCTTTTTATATCTTATATATCCAGATTCCACCAATTCCCTTCTGATTTCTTCTATATCATCATAATTTTCACTGGCAGAAACATTAGTCAATACAGAATTTAAATAATCAAGTTCATCTTGATTTATTTTAAGCTGAAGGATTGCACCTTCTTCAGATTTTTTCAGTTTATTATACTTCTTGTAGTAATATTGAATGTTTTCAGAAGGAGTTTTGTTGGAATCCAAAGGTATATCCACATATTCGCCATTATCAATATAATAATTCAATAATTTTACAGATTTTTCACCAACTTTCAACGAATAAAAATTTGCAGTTAAAAGCTCTCCGAAAAGTGAATATTTATCTTTTTCTTTGCATTCTTCTAATGTATGTGTTAATATAGCAAATTTTTTATTGCATCTTTCAATATTGTTCATAAGAAGTTTATGCAAATCTGAGCTTTTTTGATTAAGCCTATCCTGCTTATCTTTTTCATAATAAAAAGTATCTAAAAGTCCGCTGGCAGTATTGAAACTTTTGGTATTTAGATGCTTAAGAACTTGAAGATTTATGCAGTGAAAGTCTTTATAATTATTTTTATCATCAAAATATAAAGTAAACTCAAAAGAAGAATTTTTCATTTTTGAAAAAAAAGCAGAACATACATCATAGTAAGCTTTCCATTCGTTAGAAATTTCTTTTAAGCATAAGCCGTGAAGCTCCTTTGACACTAAGGAACTGACTCCTGAAAAAACATTAGAAAATAATTTTTCATTAAAGCTAAGCTCATGAGATTTTATATAGCTTTCAAATTCATCATAAGAAAAAGACATTGGATTTAGCTTATCCGTACTTGGGGGATATACATAGGTAGTATTTGGATACAAACATCTATATGTATTTATATCAGGAGTAATATGTTTAATACTATCCATTACTATGTTGTCTCTCTGCCTTACAAGGCTTATATTGCTGTGTCTCCCCATTATTTCAATAATAATAGAATAAATGCTGTTAAAACCCATTTCGTCTGTATTTTCTACATCTATGATAAGAATTCTATCATTGCCTAGCTGATGTACATCTATTATTCTTCCACCCACTAAATATTTTCTCAACACCATGCAGAACATAGGTGCTTGAATAGGGTTTGGTTTTGTTATATTGGTAAAGTGTATCCTAGGATAAGAAGAGCTTGAACTTATCAATAATTTCTTGCTGTAGGAACTGCAGCGAATTCCCAAAATCACTTCATCTTTTTCGGGTTGATTAACTTTATCTATTCTTCCATCAATGATGCATTTAAGCTCATTGTAAAGAGCATTTAGAAATATACCATCTAGTGCCATGTTGCAATCATCCTTTCGTAAAACATGCAATTGAAACGGTTTTATTTATATGTTATGCCATATTAGTTTAATGTGTCAAGTAAAGCATTCAAAACAAAGCCAAAAAATAAAATTTATGACCTGATTAAAAAATATTATTTTGTAAATAATTTGAATAAAATGCTTCGTTGGAGGTAATATGGAAAATAAAAATATTCAATGCATAAATTTGGACAGCATAGATAAAGCACTCTTTTCTATCATTCCCATGGAATTTGTACTTAAAAATAAGATTTTGCCTATAAAGCAAGAAGAAAATACTCTTTTTGTTGCTGTATCTGCTTATGATGCTGAAGTATTAGGTCAGCTTAAGATAATGACTAGATTAAACATTAAGTGTATTAAAATTGAGGATATGAAATTAAAAAGTTTGATTAAAGAAGCTTATCAAGTAATAGGCATAAATAAAGCTATGAAAGACTTATTGGAAAGCATAAAGAAAGTAGAAGGGGCTTCTGCTTCGAAAATAGGAACCAAGGCAGAGATAATGGAATCTCCAGCAGTAAAATTAGTTGAATATATGATAAATGAAGCAATAATTAAAAATGCTAGCGATATACATATAGAGCCAGGTGAAAATGAAGTCAAAGTCAGATATAGAATTGATGGTAAATTATTTGATGCACTGACTATACTTAATGAAATATACAATAATATTGTGGTTAGAATTAAAATTCTTTGCAATATGGACATATCAGAAAAAAGGATTCCACAGGATGGAGGCTGCCAATATAAACTTAAAGAAGCGGATTATGATTTAAGGATATCTACTATACCAGTAATATTTGGAGAAAAAATAGTAATAAGGATTCTTTCTAGCAAAGATGAATTTTCTTCAATAGAAAAATTGTATTTAAACAAAGGAGATGTAAATTTATTAAGAAAGCTTTTATTGAAAAGCCATGGAATCATACTAGTTACAGGACCTACTGGCAGCGGAAAGACAACTACTCTATATTCCATGCTGAATGAATTAAGAAAAAGGAATCTTAATATTACTACTATTGAAGACCCAGTGGAATATACATTACAGGGTATTAATCAGATAAATGTGAATATAAAAGCAGGGATAACCTTTGCCAGGGGACTAAGGAGCATCCTCAGACAAGACCCCGATGTGATAATGATTGGAGAGATAAGAGATGAAGAAACTGCTGCCATAGCTATAAGAGCGGCTATAACCGGACATTTAGTTATATCCACGCTTCATACCAATGGCACCTATGCTACTATAGATAGACTTTTAGAGATGGGTATAGAAAAATATCTTTTAGCAGATGCACTAATAGCAGTTATATCTCAAAGATTAGTGAGAAAGATTTGTACTAAGTGTAAGAAAATATATATCCCAAATGAAGAAGAAAGGAATATTCTAAAAGAAAGCTTAAAGGGAAATGCTTATAAAGGGACGGGATGCATCAGCTGCAATCACAGTGGTTATCATGGGAGAGTGGCTGTGAGTGAAATCCTTATGGTAGATGATGAAACTAAAAGATTTATAATGAAGAAAAATAATATTTACATAAAACCTCAACAAAGCAATATGATAAAAAATGCTATGGATATGATAACAGAAGGTATAACAACTATAGAGGAATTGATGATTTTATCAAACGGAGACATTCACTTAATGGGTGAGCAATGTGAAAAAATATAAATATGTTAGCCTGACTCAGGCAGGAAAAATAAAAAAAGGTATATGTAATTTTAATGATGAGGAAGAATTAAGGAAACATGTTTATGGCAAGGGTGAATATTTAGTACAGGTCAAAGAAATCAAGAAAATTTATTTAGCACAATATAAAGGCAGGATAAATTCAATGGAACTTTCGGTGCTATGCAGACAGATATCCTCAGCATTGGAAAGTGGAATAGGAATTTTACCAGCCTTAGGAATGGTTTCTAAACAAATTAATAAGGGAAACATATTAAGAAAATTTAATGAAGTAATTGGATATTTAGAGCAAGGATTGATGCTTCATGAGGCTTTATATATTTTATCGGATTTTTTTCCTAAATTTATGATTGATATGGTAAAAATAGGAGAAAGTACAGGTAGATTAGATACCGTGTTTGATAAACTTTCAAAGCATTATTACGATGAAAGCTGTCTTAAGCAAAAGCTTATAGGAGCAGCTATATATCCTCTATTTATTTTTATCACATGTATAATAACAGTAGCGATTTTAATGATGACAGTTATACCTAGTATGGTGGATATGATAAACAGTTTGGGTGGAAAAATTCCAATTGTTACAGAAATGATTTTAAACTTTAGTATATTTCTAAAGCATAATATAATAATTTTAATATTTATGATTTCTTTGGTGATTATTACTAGTTACTACTTTATAAAAAACAATAAAATAGATTTCTTTATGATAGTAAAACGTCTGCCACTTATTGGAAAAGTATGTGTAAGAAAAGAGATTTATAAAATAATTGAATGTATAACCATACTATATGGAAGTGGGTGCAGTATTTTAAAATCCCTTGAAATAGCTTACGAAATTACTAACAGCAATCATGTGAAAAGGGAAATATTTGAGGCAATAAAGGTTATGAAGGAAGGTGGAAGTGTATATGATACGTTCTCATCTATAGACATCATGGATGAACTTACTATTTCATTTGTAAGCCTAGGCGAGGATACAGGAAAATTAGATTACATGCTTACAAAATTGCTGAAAATAGTAGAAGAAGATATCAACATAAGACTTCAAAAAATAACTCAAATGATAGAGCCTGTTGCCATAATAATAATCGGAGTATTAGTAGGAGGAATAATAATATCTATAGTAATTCCTATGTTTAGTATTTATGATAGTGTATAGAAAAAGGTGAGAGCAGTGAAAAAATCTCAAGGATTTACTTTAATTGAATTAATCATTGTATTGGCGATCCTAGCTATAATAGCATCAATAGCAGAAGCTAATTATTCCTATATTATTGGTAGTGCCAAAAATAAATGCGCGGTAAGTAAAGGAAATGAGATATATGAGGCTGCAGTTATAATATATGTAAATGATGAAAATACCATAGTAAAAACAGACGTAATAAAGGGAGTTAAGGATATTACTGATGAAGATATAACTATAAATAATATTGAAGATAAAAAGATGTCAATTGAGTATTTATACGATAACAGAACATATTCTATGAACATTAATTTCTCAAAAGAGGAATTTAATATAATGGATAAAGATGGGAGATGTATAAGCAATTAAAAGAAAAGCTGTTACTTTAATCGAACTTATAATAGTTTTAGCCCTAATGTGCATTTTATCAACTATTTTTGCTGGATATATAACTAATTATAAAAAAACTACAAAATTGCTAGCTGAAAAAAGTTTTAGCAATAATATTATAGGCTATGTAAATAATGCTAAAAGTTATTGCTATGAGAATAGGGTTGACGCTACTTTATCTGGTGATGTTCTTGGGAATAAGCTAATACTTTCTAATGGAGTAAAACAACTAAGCATATTTAAATTTCCTAATAATTATAAAATCATAAGTGCTGTTAATTTAAATGGAAAGGGTTTTATAATGATTCACAGCGATGGATCAGTCTCATCTAAACTTAGAATCAATTATCAAGATAACGATAATAAAAAAAATAAAGCTATAACAATAAGCTGGGGTATCGGGTATGTGGAATTTTCATAAAAAGGGCTATATGCTGCTAGAAGCTTTAGTAGCCTTATCAATGGTTATGGTATTTATAACTACTGCTCTGTCTATAGAATTATCAACATTAAAGTTAATTAAATATGACAAAAAATTAGAAAATTATATGGATATTATAGATATTATAGAGGCTTCTATTGATAATAAGTATAAATATGATGAGATAGAAAAATTAAAGGAAAGCCCTATATGGTACATCAATGATGATGATTTAAATTATAAATCCATAGAAGATAGGGGATTTGCGGAAGCTTTAAATCCAATTGCATTTACTCCATCAAATATAGCTATAGATGTAAGCGGAGAGAAAATATTAACTGTTCACATAGTTGCAAGAGTAAAGGAAGGTACCAGAAGTGAAGTTTTGGAACATAGATGTTATAAAGCACAATACAAATAAAGAAAAGGGATTTACATTAATTGAATGTATTATAGCTTTGTCTATATTAACTATAGTATTTTTATGCATAGCGAAGGTATTTAGTCATTATAGCTCTCTATACGGCAATTATAATATCAGTCAAAAGGAAGAGTCTAATGTGGATGAAGCCTTTAGGATTATATCCAGTGCAGTTGAAAAAGGCAATGATGAAATAAGAACTGCAAGTGGCACTATAAGGATGCATAAGGTAGTAGAAAGCGATGATATAGTTTGTTTTTTACATACTGAAGATAACAATTTAAAATTTGAACATATAGTTAATGGTAAAAAAGATGGCACTGGCGGGTTGATATTGGAAAGGATAGCCAATATAAATATAGAGCAGTATAGTCAGACAATATATATAGAAATTGTAATGGAAACGGGGAATAAATATACAAAATGTTTAAATGCCAATCATCAAAATGTAGTAGAGGATATGTAATTATTTATGCATTATTTATTGGAATTATAATATTGAGTTTGATTCTATCTATTTATAAAATGGCGGTTTACAAAGATATGAGATTAGCTCAAAAAGCAAGCAAATATAATTACAATGAAGAGAGAACACTTGAAAGAGAAACTATTTTTAATCAACTATTTATATCATTAAAAGATAAAGGAGTATTAAGCAGCAAGGAAGATACTATAAAGTGTATGAGAGATAATCCTACTCTAGTTGATATTATATGCGGTAAATCTAATTCTAAATTTGATAATGCAGGTGATTTAATAAGGCTGGAATACAGGGGAAGTTCTTACGAGGATGTAATACAATATTATGATATAAGGGTTTCTATGAATAAAATGGATTTTATTTTAAAAAAATTCTAAAGGAGTTATATATTTTAAAGTGAAAACAAAGGTGTTAATATTAAAAGAGGATAATATTGGAGAAGCAAAGCAAAGAATTAGTTCGGATAGTAAGGCAAATTACTGTTTTGTCTTATATGAAGAAGACATATGTATTATTAACATAAAATTGCCTAAAGTAAAAAAGAAACTTATGGACAAAATTGTAGAAAATCAAATGCTGCATAAATTTATGAACATGGAACAAATAAGCTTCAGTTATTCAATTAATAATATAAACAATAATATTTGTGATGTTTTTGTATACTGCATAAATAGTTATAAATTGGAAATATTAAAAGAAATGAATAAAAAAAGAAGAGTAAGAGGGATATATTTAATACAATTCTGTTATATGGAATATGTTATTAGAAATTTCAATGTCAACACTTTCTTAATAGCAGCGAAATCAGGAGATACTTTATATTTTATAGGCTGCGAAAAAGGAAAGCTTAAGTATAGCTCTATTTTAAAAATAAATGAACTTCAGGATGTAAACAGTTTTTTTATTGCTGCATTACAAAGTGCATTTACAAATAATGATGATGAACAAGTGTATTTACTAAATTGCAGCGAATATTTTGATACTAGCTTTCCTAAAACTCATATAATAAGAGTAGATTGTTTTCAGGAGGAGATTTTAATAAAAAAATATGTTGAAGAAATTAAATGAAAAAAATGATTTTACTCCGCTGTGGTACAGAAGAAAGTCTATGGGAAAAGAGATTAAAATACGAATAGGCGTCATATTAATTATTTTCGTATTAGATGTCTTTATATATTTGTTTTATATAAAAGATGAAAAGAGTTATTATAGCAATGAGAAAATAAATTTGACTAACAGCACTATACCTAACAAACCTAATGAGGTTATTCATCAGCTAGACAGTTATGACTATTATGGTTATATAAAAAAAGATTTAGTTAAAGATATTAATATTAATGAAATTGATTGCGCAGGTAATCAAATAGATATGAAGGTAAGCAGTAACAAGCAACAGGTACTTTTGGATTATATTTGTGCTATAGGAAAGGAACAGAATTTAAAAATATCTGAATTATCACCTATAGAAAGCAGTAAAGATGGTTATAATATGAGAATAAAGATATTATTCAAGAGGTAGCTGTATGAGAAAAAATGTATTGAATGTATTGGGAATAATTTTTATATTATTTATGTTTGTAGAAATTATTTTTATTCATAATAAGATATATTCTAAAAAAGAAATAGAAAATATCCATAAAGATAAACCTATTAATAATATTGTTTCTGCTGAAGGTTTATCAGATGGAAAATTGGAATTGGGAGATTTATTGAATAATTTGTATGCTATTGAGAAAAATATAAAAGTAAAATCAATATCATTGAACAATAATGAAGCTAAGGTAGATTTAGAAGTCATGGATGAAAAAGGTATTGAAGATGTAAAAGCAATTAATTCAAAAGTTAAAATTCAACATATAAATAAAAAGGCAGATTCAAACATGAGTATTACATGCATATTTGAAATAGAAAAGTAATTAAAATATGTATAAAACAAGCATATTTTAAAATAATAATTGCAAATACAAAATAGTTTTGATAAAATAGGATTGGTCTGTAAGTATTTAATATACATAAAGTTTAATATAGGTATGGTAAATGAAGTTGGATTAAAAAACTTATCCTATTCATAGTGCTATTTACCTTTAGTTAATTAATTTGATTTTGGAGGGATACTGAATGATTTCAGCAGGAGATTTAAGAAAAGGAACTACTTTTGACCTAGATGGACAAGTATATACAGTAGTTGAATTCCTACATGTTAAGCCAGGAAAAGGAGCAGCTTTTGTAAGAACTAAACTTAGAAATGTTATTTCTGGAGGAGTTACAGATAGAACTTTTAACCCTACAGAAAAATTGCAGGATGTTGTTATTGAAAGAAAAGAAATGCAGTATTTATATACTGATGGAGAACTTTATTATTTCATGGATCAGGAAACATTTGAACAGATTCCTTTAAACTACGAAAAAGTAGAAGATGCAATTAAGTTTTTAAAGGAAAATATGTTTGCTGTTATAAAATTCTACAAAGGAGAGGCTTTTTCAGTAGAAGCTCCAAATTTTGTTGAACTTCAGATAATTGAAACTGAGCCAGGTTTCAAAGGAAATACAGCAACTAACACATTAAAGCCAGCTAAAGTAGAAACAGGAGCTGTAGTAGGTGTTCCTTTGTTCGTAAATGAAGGAGATATGATAAGAATAGACACTAGAACAGGGGAATACATGGAAAGAGTTTAATCCTTATAAAAAAGGGAGTGGTTATATGGAATCTATAAAATCTAAGATGACTTATATTCAAGGTATGATTGAAGGTCTTGAGTTAGATTCACAATCTAAAGAAGGAAAAGTTATATGTGAAATAGTAAAGGCACTTGAATTAATATCGGATAAAATATCAGATATTGAAGAAACTCAATTGAATTTACAGCTTTATTTAGAAGCTATTGATGATAATATGCAAGATATAGATGAAAGCTATGATGAATGTTCAGAGTATGAAGATGAATTTGATGAAGATTCATTTACAGAAATACAATGTTTAGATTGTGGTGAAAAAATTTATGTAGATAAATCCATAATAGATAACCATGAAAATATAAAGTGCCCTAACTGTAGTGGAGATATAATAAAAAATTATTTTAAAAATATAAATCAATAGTAAATATTCAACAAAAAAATCCTTAAGGAAATCCTTAAGGATTTTTTTGTTTGTTAGTAATAAATTGGGCACTAGTAAAATATGAATTAAATATGAAAGGAGGTGAAATATTACTCTGAAATATTTTTAGAGTGATAAAAATTATGAACACAAAAGAGATAAGAGATATTTTGCCTGAAACCATAAAAAGAGCTTTATTTGAATATAGTAATATGGATTACCTGCAAGAGATAAGAATAAAGGTTAACCAACCAATAATAGTACAAGATAGAAATGAAGAACACATAATAAGCTATAAGGTAAATAAAGAAGATATGAAAATAATGATGCAAAGGATTAGTAATTATTCCATATATGCCTTTGAGGAAGAAATAAGACAGGGCTTTATAACTATAAATGGCGGGCATAGAGTTGGGCTATGTGGAAAATGTGTTGTAGAAGACAATAGGGTTAAAACCATAAAAAATATATCATCCATTAATATAAGAATATGTAGACAGATTATTGGGTGCTCTGATCGATTTATGAATTATCTATATGAAAAAAACCGAATGCTTAATACTATAATTATTTCTCCGCCTAAATGCGGGAAAACTACTATATTGAGAGATATTGCAAGGAATGTATCTAATGGCATGAGAAGTATTAATAGTACAGGTAAAAAGGTTTGTATAGTAGATGAAAGAAGCGAGATTAGTGCCTGTAGTGAAGGCATTCCACAGTTAGATGTAGGAATAAGGACTGATGTACTTGATAATTGTATGAAATCCGAAGGCATAATGATGGCAATAAGAAGCATGTCTCCTGATGTTATTATATGTGACGAAATAGGAACAAGTAAAGATATGGAAAGCATACTTTCTGCAATGAGCTGCGGAGTATCTATAATAACAACTATCCATGGGGACGATATTCAGGATTTTTTACAAAGGATAGTATTCAAAGAACTCATTGACAATCATGTGTTTAAACGAGCTATAGTGCTCAGTAATAGGCGGGGAGCAGGTACTTTGGAGAATATATACAACCTTGAAAAAATGGCTTCTGCTATGGAGGTATAAAAATGATTAAAACAATGGGAATATTGATAATAATATTATCCAGTACCGCTTTAGGATTCATGTTAGCAGAAAATATAAAAAAGAGATACATACAACTTAAGGAGTTACAAGCGGCAGTATTTCAACTTCAAAATGAAGTGTTTTATACAAGAACAGAACTGCCGGAAGCTTTTAGGAGAGTGGGTGATAAATGTAAATTTCCTATAAATAACTTGTTTAACAATGTTTCCAGGATGCTTGTAGAAAATGAAATAAATAGTGTATACGAAGCTTTCGACTATAGCATGGATAAAGATAAAAATCTTTATATAACAAATGAAGATAAGGATATACTGCTGAATTTAGCCAGATCCTTAGGCGAATCTGATTTAGAAGGACATAGAAACTCTTTTGAACTTACCAATAATGATTTAAAATACAGAATTGAAGAAGTAAATATGAAGTTAAATAAAGATAAAAAGATGTACAGATATTTAGGGTTTTCTTTTGGGGCAGTGGTAGCGATATTGCTAATTTAAAGAGTTCTTTTAGTGCTATTGTTAGCGTCTTAACAAAATACAAGGAGGTAAAGTGAAATGCTAGATGTGAGTCTACTTTTTAAAATAGGGGCCACAGGAATATTGTTAATAATATTAGATAAGGTACTTAAAAGTAATGGTAAGGATGACATAGCAGCCATAACAAATTTAGCGGGGATAGTAATAATATTAATGATGGTTATAAATCTTATTAATAAACTTTTTGAAGCAGTGAAAACTATGTTTTCTCTTTAGGTGAAAAAATGGATATTGTTAAAATAGTTCTATTCGCTTTCATAGCTCTTTTCATAATCCAAATTTTTAAGGGGAAAAGAGATGACATAGCTATACAGATAAGTATGGTTGCCGGAGTAGCTATATTTTTGTTTATGATTTCAAAAATAACTGCTGTAATACAGTTTCTGCAACAATTAGCAATTAAAGCAAATATAGATGTAACTTATTTAAACATAGTAATAAAGATTTTAATTATTGCTTATTTAGCTTCGTTTTGCAGTGAAATATGTAAAGATGCAGGGGAAAGCAGCTTAGCTTCGAAGGTAGAGTTTTGCGGAAAAATATTAATATTAGTTATGGCAATCCCAATTTTAATGGCTGTATTGCAGTCAATTCTAAAGATACTGTAGGTGAAAAAATGAAAAGGTACATAGTTATTTTTGTATTGATAATGATATTTTGCGTCCCTTTGAGGGTATGTGCAGATACTAATAATGCTGGACTAAACAGTAATGAGCAAGCAAAAGTTGACAGCCTTTATGACTATATAAACAATATGAAAGATAAATTAGATGGGTTAAATGATTTAGATATAAATCAGTATGTAAATAATTATATAAGCAGCGGTAAAAGTGATATTTCCATGAACAAAATATACGGTGTTGCCATTAAGTATATTTTTAAAGAATTACTTGCATCTGCAAAATTAATGGTGTCCGTAGTAGTTATTGCAATATTGGCAGCGCTAATAAATAATCTGCAGTCAGCTTTTTCAAATGATAAGCTGGCTAATATAGCTTTTTATGCATGCTATTCTGTTTTGATATTGGTTATATCTAAAAGCTTCTTGTTAGGGATAGACCTTGCAAAGACTACAATAAACGGAATGGTAGATTTTATGATGTCTCTAATTCCCGTACTTATAATGCTTATTGCAGGAAGCGGAGGAGTATCTGAAGCAACGGTTATGGATCCTATAATAGTGACAGGAATTAATGTGGCGGCAAGAATATATGTTACAGTAATAATTCCACTAATATTAGCTGGATTCATATTACAATTTGTAAATAATATATCTGATGAATACAAAGTAGACAAGCTAAGCAAGCTAGTAAATCAATTTGCACTTTGGGCTCAAGGAATACTGATGACCATATTTATTGGAGTGATTACTATTAGAGGCATAACCTCAAATACAATGGATGTGGTGACCACTAAAACTGCTAAGTTTGCTGTGGACAATTTTATTCCTGTGGTAGGTAAATGCCTTTCAGATGCAATATCCACAGTGGCAGGATATTCTCTTTTACTTAAAAATGCATTATCAACTTTAGGACTTATAATAATTGTCATAGCTATGGCATTACCCATAATAAAAATATTTATTATGGCTATGCTTTATAGATTTACAGCAGCTATGGTAGAACCCATAAGTGATAAGAGGATAGTTAATTGTATAACCTGTGCAGGAGAATCTTTAATACTTATTATGTCATGCCTTATATCTGTTACGGTAATGTTTTTTATTATGATTTCCATACTAGCCTCTTCCGGAAAAGTATTAGTAGGAAGCTAAATATTCTACACTAAAGAAAGGATGTTTAATTTGGAGAGTATGCGTGGATGGATAATTAATATTTGTACAGCTGTATTTTTTATTACGGCGGTAGAAATGATTATGCCAAATAATAACTTTAAGAAATATTCAAAATTTGTATTAGGGCTCATACTTATAGTTGTTATTATGAATCCTTTAATAAAAATGCTAGGCAATAATAATATGGATACCTACATTAATCAGGGAATAAATAGTCTTTATTCTACCAGTAACAACTTGACTGAAGATAATAATAGTACTCAAAGTACAGTTGATACTTTTGAAGAAAACTTAAAAAAAGTTTGTGAAGATAAATTAAAGCAAAAATATCCTAAAGAAAGTTTTGGGGTGGAAGTTAAAGCTAAATACGATAAAGATAAGAAAATCTACAATATTGCTAATATTGATATTACTGAAAATTCTGATGCTGTAAAGCCTATTGAGAAAATAGAGATAGGAAAAAGTGAGCAGGAAGGCAGTGATAAAAAAGAAACTGAGCATGCCTCAGAAATAAAAAGTTTTTTAGGCAGCGAATTAGGTATATCACAAAATATTATAAATGTAAGCTGAAAATATGATTTGAATTTCACAATGGAATCATAAAACAAACAAGGAGGATAGGGAGATGGACTTTAATAAATTAACAGAGTTGTTAAATAAGTTGACTAATAAAAAGAATATGTCTAATATAATTATACTTTTTTTAGCGGGCGTATTGCTGTTAATTGTTTGCGATTTTTTTAAAGGAAGCTCAAAAGAATATAATGCGGATACCAATGCGGCTAAGACAGCGGCTACTGCATCTATATCAGGAAGCAGCGATTTAGATGCATCAGAAACTAAGCTTGAGTCTGAATTAAAGAATATTTTATCAGGAATAAAAGGAGTGGGAAAAGTAGATGTTATGATACATTTTTCTAGCGGGGAGGAGACGGTACCGGCTATAAATTCTCAAAATGGCAAAAGTACTACTACAGAAACTGATAATCAAGGAGGGAAGAGGGAGACAACACAGAACAACGAAAGCACTACTGTTGTTATGAATTCGGATAACGGAGAAAACAAACCCGTTATAACAAAAAAAATGACCCCGGCTATATCAGGTATTGTAATAGTAGCACAAGGAGCTGATGATGCAGATGTGAAAGATGATATCACATCCGCGGTTTCAAGTTTGTTTGGAATACCAAATTATGAGGTGAGTGTATTTTCCATGAATTAGAAGCATATAATTTATTAGAAAATAGATGGGAGGAATAGATATATGAATAAAAAACAAGCAGGGATAATAGTTACTTTATTAGCACTAATAGTATGTGCTGGAATACTGGCAGCAAAGGTGAATGGATCTTTAAATCAGGTTACAGGAGATGGTTTTGATACTTCGGGCTTAGCTACGTTTAACAAGGATAATAAAACTTCGAGCACAAAAACAACTAATGATTATTTTACAGTGGCTAGAAATAAAAAGGTGCAGGATGATAACCAAAACCTGTCTCAACTTAAAACTATAGCTGATGACAAAAACATGACAGATGAAAACAGAAAGCAGGCTCAACAAAAACTATCAGAAGCAACAACTGCCAATAACTATGAAAAAAGAATAGAAGAGGTGCTTAAATCAAAAGGTTTTGAAGATGCAATATGCTATTTAGAAAGTGACAATAAAAAGGCAAGAATTATAATTAAATCAAATTCAAATGAACTTTCTCCAAGTCAAGGAGCTCAAATACAGGATACTGTTAAAAGCGTGGCAAATATAACAAATGTTGAAGTTCAAATAAAGCAATAATATTTGTAAAGCTGAAGCATATTTGATATAATTAACTAAAGAAAAATATTTTGCATTTAGCAAAATTAGGAGGGTCGCATATGGACGAAAATTTAAACAACTTACCTAATACAGGTATAGTGAAGATATCTGATGAAGTTGTTAGCGTAATAGCGGGTTTAGCTGCTGCTGAAATAAAGGGCATAACTGGAGTTAACGCAGGTATAACAGGTGGTATAACTCAGATATTTTCAGGAAGAAAAAATCCTTCAAAAGGTATAAAAGTTAATATGGATGAAAATAGTGCTTCCATTGATATGATGGTAGGCGTAGAATACGGACTGAAAATACCAGAAGTAGCAAAGAACATTCAGGAAAATGTTAAAAAGGCGGTAGAAACTATGACTGGTCTCAATGTTTCTACAGTAAATATTTATGTGCAGAATGTAATTGTACCAAAGAGTGAAAATAATATAGAAATAGAAGAAGAATAAAGTTACACCCTCTGTATTAAGAGGGTGTTTCCATGTTTACATATTTTTTTAGATTAATATATTTTAATATATATTTTTTGTAAAATAGTTGATAATAGAATAATAATATATAATTTATTTAAGGAGATTAATATGAACAGAAGTAAAAGCAGAGAAGAAGCTATGAAATTATTATTTCAAATGATGATAAATAAAAATACAATAGATGAAGAGATAGAAATTTATAATGAAGACGGAGAAGATAAGGCAGGAGTAGATATGAAGTATATCGAAAAGGTACTTAAAGGCGTGGATGAAAACCTGGAGCAGGTAGATAAAAAAATAGAAGAAAATCTTGTAAATTGGAAGATAAATAGACTATCTAAAATAAATCTGGCAATACTTAGAATATGTGCTTACGAAATGATTTATGATGAAGAAATTCCAAAGGCAGTTGCTATTAATGAAGGGATTGAATTAGCTAAAAGATATTCTGATGATAAGTCCGGTAAATTTGTAAATGGCGTTTTAGATAAGATTAATAAAGGATTATTATCATAGGAGGCTGTTATGGCTAATATAATCGATGGTAAAAAAATAGCAGAAGAATATAAAACTGAAATAAAAGTACTTGTGGATGAGCTAAAGATGGCAAACAAGCAAATTCCTTGTTTAGCAGCTATAATTGCAGGAAATGATGGAGGATCACATTATTATTTAAATAGCGTGATAAAAAACTGTAATTTGTTAGGAATCCAAACGGAAGTAAAGAAATACGATGAATCTGTCACAGAAGACGAACTTATAGAAGCCATAAAAAGTATGAATAAAGATGATAAAATTCATGGAATAATGTTATTTTTACCATTGCCTAAAGGTATAGATGAGAAAAGAGTCAGCTCGGCCATTTCATATAAGAAAGATGTGGACTGCTTAACGGATATTAACAACGGGAAATTTTATAAAGGGGAAAAAAGCTTTAAACCCTGCACTGCTCAGAGTGTTGTAAACCTAGCTAAAAGCACAGGAATAACTTTAGAGGGTAAAAATGTGGTTATAATAGGCAGAAGTAATATAGTTGGAAAACCTACGGCTCAGCTTATGTTAAATGAAAATGCTACTATAACTATATGCCATTCAAAGACGAAGAATTTAGTTGAAATCTGTAAGAGAGCAGATATATTAGTATCCTGTATAGGAAAAGCAAATTTTATAACAGGAGAATATATTAAAGAAGGAGCAATTGTAATAGATGTGGGCACATCATCTGTGAATGGTAAAATAACAGGAGATGTTTTATTCCAAGAAGCAAGTGAAAAAGCCAGTTTTATAACTCCTGTACCAGGAGGAGTGGGAGCTGTTACAACCACTTTGCTCATAAAAAATGTTTGTGAGGCGTTTTTAAATGTATATTAAAGTATTAACGGTCACTGAACTAAATGGTTATGTAAAAAAAATAATGGACAATGATTTTATTTTAAGTAACATAAGTGTAAAGGGTGAAGTATCCAATTTAAAATTTCACAGCAGTGGTCATATATACTTTTCTTTAAAGGATGAGTACTGCAAAATTAATGCTATAATGTTTAAAAGTGATGCTGAAAAAATTGATTTTAAATTAGAAGATGGCATGAATGTTGAAATTCAAGGAAGAGTGTCAGCTTATACAAAAGAGGGAGCATATCAACTGTACTGCACTAAAATTAAGCAAGAAGGTATAGGTGATCTCTATGTTGCCTTTAATAAGCTGAAAGAAAAACTAGGTAAGGCTGGGCTATTCAGCGAGGATCATAAAAAGAGCATACCAAGGTTTCCTGAAAAAATAGCTGTTATAACTTCACCTACAGGTGCGGCTATAAGAGACATTATAAATGTAGCCACACGAAGAAATAAAAATATGGATATACTTATCTATCCTTCACTTGTTCAAGGGAAAGATGCGCCTTATAGCATTGTAAAAGGAATACAATTTTTAAATACGCTAAAGGATGTGGAAATTATAATCCTTGCTAGAGGGGGTGGATCTATAGAAGAATTGTGGGCCTTTAATGATGAAGAAGTAGCATATGCTATCTACAATTCTAAGAAACCTATAATAACAGGTATTGGTCACGAAATTGACTTTACCATTGCAGACTTCGTCAGTGACAGAAGAGCTCCTACCCCATCATCAGCAGCGGAAATTTCTGTACCTTTGCAGGATGATTTATTAAAAATGGTTTTTGAAAAACAGGATAAGTTAAAAAGATTGTATGAAGGTATAATTTCAGAAAAGAAAAATAATGTTGATAAGCACAGAAGATTGCTAGAAATAAATGATCCTTCCAATTATATAGTAAATGCGTATAATTATATAGATAATCTTAAAACACGTATGAAAAACAATATGAAAACTAATATAAAATTGCGAGAAGAAAAACTTGCAAAACTTAATGCTTTGCTAAGTGCACATAATCCACTAAATATTTTGAATAAAGGATATTCCGTTATACAGGATGATCAGAACAACATTATAAGCAGCAAAAGTGAGCTTATAAAACAAAAAAGTGTTTTAATTACTCTAAAGGATGGAAGAGTAATGATGGATGTAGAATTCAAAGGAGAATGATTATGGCTAAAAAAAAGGATAGTTATGAAAGCCTCATGGCCAAGTTACAGGAAATTGTTGAAAACATGGAAAAAGGAGAATTATCATTAGAGGATTCTATAAGATTTTATGAGGAAGGAATAAAAACTAGCAACTCTTTATATAAGATGCTTAAAGAAGCAGAGGGAAAAATAACTATTTTGAATGAAGAAAAAGAAACTAGTTTTGAGGATGATGATCTAAAATGATTTTAAATGATTTAAAAGATGAAATAGATATATGGCTTAACAATTATTTTTGCGGAAAAGAAGGGTATAATGAAAAAATCTATGAAGCTATGGCTTACAGCATTAATGTTGGAGGGAAAAGAATCCGACCAATTCTTATGCTTTTGACCTATTGTCTATATAACGAAAATTATAAAGATATAATGGAAGTTGCTGCTGCGGTAGAGATGATACATACCTATTCACTAATTCATGATGATCTGCCTTGCATGGATGATGATTGCTTAAGAAGAGGAAAGCCAACTAACCATAAAGTTTTTGGTGAAGCAATAGCTGTGCTGGCAGGTGATGGACTTTTAAATGAAGCTATGAATATAATGTTTAAGTATTCTTCTAAGCATGATTGTGCTGCATTAAGAGCCTGCGCTATGATTTCAGAGAGCAGCGGAGTGGAAGGTATGATAGGCGGACAGGTAGTAGATATACTGGCTGAAAATAGAAAAATAACAGTGGAAGAATTAAGTTATATGCATAGAAAAAAAACAGGTGCGCTCATTAAAGCTTCTATATTATCTGGAGCAATACTTGGAAATGCTCCTTCCTCAGATATTGATATATTAGAAAAGTATGGAGAAAAATTAGGACTTGCATTTCAAATTAAAGATGATATATTGGATGTAATAGGCGATGAAGATACTATGGGGAAAAGTGCGAAAAAAGATGAAAATGAAAATAAAAGCACATATGTTTCAGTATTTGGTATAGATGAGTGTATAATTAAATGTGAAAAGCTTACGAATGAATGTATTAAGCTTTTAGATTCAGTTTCAAAAGACACTTCCGAGTTAAAGCAGTTGACAAAATTCCTTTTAGATAGGAAAAATTGATTTTGAGCGAAAAGGAAGATAAAAAATGTATGATATACTAAAAAGGTATAGTAAACCATCCGACATTAAAAATATGTCTATGGATGAGCTTAATAAATTTAGTAGTGAAATAAGAAGTTTTTTAATTGAAAAGGTGTCTAAAACCGGCGGACATCTAGCATCAAATCTAGGTGTGGTTGAAATAACCTTAAGTTTATATAATGTATTTGATTTTTCAAAAGATAAAGTTATATGGGATGTTGGACATCAGTCCTATGTTCATAAAATACTTACAGGAAGAAAAGATAAGTTTGATACTCTTAGAAAATTTGGTGGGATTAGTGGGTTTCCTAAGCCGGAAGAAAGTGAATATGATTCCTTTAAAACAGGTCACAGCAGTACTTCTATATCGGCTGCTTTAGGAATGGCGATTTCCAGAGATTTAAATAATCAGAAGCATAATGTGATAGCTGTTATAGGAGATGGTGCCCTAACAGGAGGTATGGCTCTTGAGGCACTTAATTATATAGGATACAAAAAAACAAAATTG
This sequence comes from Clostridium sp. 19966, assembly GCF_032335695.1. Taxonomy (NCBI): domain Bacteria; kingdom Bacillati; phylum Bacillota; class Clostridia; order Eubacteriales; family Clostridiaceae; genus Clostridium; species Clostridium sp. 19966. The sequence continues at coordinate 84,552 of NZ_JACTOJ010000006.1, read as the reverse complement.
ATAATAATTTTGAATGATAATCAGATGTCTATTGGTAAAAATGTAGGAGGAATATCTACTTATTTAAGTACGTTAAGATTGGATCCTGCATATAACAAGTTTAAGCAAGAATTTAATTCTACTCTTTTAAAAACTAATATAGGTAAAGGAGTAGTTAATAGTATAAATAAAATAAAGGACAGCATAAAACAATTTATTGTGCCAGGAATGCTGTTTGAAGAGATGGGCATAAGATATATGGGACCTATAGATGGTCATAACATTAGAGAAATGAGCAAAGTGCTATCCATGGCAAAAAATTTGGATGAGCCTGTTATCATTCATGCAATCACAAAAAAAGGTAAAGGCTGTGAGTATGCAGAAAAAAATTCTGATAAATATCATAGCGTAGGTCCTTTCAATTGTGATAATGGAGAAGCTTGTGCAACAAAAACTGAAACTTACTCAGATGTATTTGGAAAAGAGATTGTAAGCCTTGGGGAAAAAGACAGTAAAATCGTAGCTATAACGGCAGCCATGAGAGATGGCACAGGGCTTAAGGAATTTGCTAACAAGTTTGATGACAGATTTTTTGATGTTGGCATAGCAGAGCAGCATGCTGTAACTATGGCAGCAGGCATGGCAAAGGCTGGATTAAGACCATTTTTTGCAGTATATTCCACTTTTCTTCAAAGAGCCTATGATCAAGTTCTGCATGATGTTTGTATTCAAAATTTACCAGTAGTTTTTGCTATAGATAGGGCTGGAATTGTTGGCGAGGATGGAGAAACACATCATGGCGTGTTTGACATATCTTACTTATCACATATGCCCAATATGACAATATTGGCACCTAAATGCAAGAATGAACTAAAAATTATGCTTAGGTGGGCTGCAAAGCAAAATTCACCTGTAGCTATACGATATCCAAGAGGTGGAGATGTAAGCGGCACACAGCTTAAGGCTATAGAAAGCGTAACTCCTGGAAAATGGGAGAGCTTATGTGAAGAAGGAAATATAGTTTTAATAGCCACAGGAAGAATGGTTGGTCAAGCGATTTTGGCTAAAAATAAATTAAATGAAAGAGGAATAAATGTATCAGTAGTTAATGCTTATTCAGTAAAACCTATTGATACTGACATGATTAAAAATTTTTGCGAGAAAAAATATAAAATAGTTACAATAGAAGATAATATGATGATAGGTGGTCTTGGAAGCATCGTAGATGAATATGTAAATTCCTTAGATCTTAAAACAACAATCATGAACTTAGGCTTCAAAGATGAATTTATTCAACATGGCAGTGTTGATATATTATATAAGTTATATGGACTAGATGTAGATGGAATAGTTTCCTCCGTAGAAAAGCTTATATAAAAACTTAAAGGAGAAAGTATGAATCAGGAAAAAGCAAGATTAGATGTGATTTTGGTAGAGAGTGGAGTGTTTGAATCTAGAGAAAGAGCAAGAGCTAGCGTAATGGCTGGTGAAATATTTGTTAACGATGTTAAAGTTACCAAATGTGGACAACAGGTAAATAAATCAGATAATATTGTTTTTAAAGGAAATAAAATGCCATACGTAAGCCGAGGTGGATATAAATTAGAAAAAGCTATAAAAGAGTTTAATATAGATTTAAATGGTAAGGTATGTATGGACATTGGAGCTTCTACAGGTGGATTTACTGATTGCATGCTTCAGAATGGAGCTTCTAAGGTATTTGCTGTAGATGTAGGGTATGGGCAATTTGCTTGGAAACTTAGGACAGATGAAAGAGTTGTATGCATGGAAAGAACAAATATAAGATATGTAACCAATGAACAAATTGGTGAGTTATGCGATTTAGCATCTATAGATGTATCTTTTATATCTTTAAAAAAAGTTATACCAGCTGTGTCTGCACTTTTAAAAGAAGATGGTGAAATTTTGGCGCTTATAAAACCTCAATTTGAGGCAGGGAGAGAAAAAGTAGGCAAAAAGGGTGTTGTCAGGGAACAGAGCACTCATAAGGAAGTTATTAGTGAGATAGTTCAATTTGTAAAAGGTGAAGGGCTAAACACTTTAGGATTGGAATATTCACCTATAAAAGGCCCGGAAGGCAACATAGAATACTTACTGTATATTTCTAAAGATTCCTCTATAAAAAGCGAATTAAATGAGAAAACTATAGATGAAATAGTTAAAAGTTCTCATGATAGCTTAGAGCAAAAGCAGCCATAATAGGAGGAAATATGAGAGAGATAGGATTAAATATTAATAGTTCAAAAGAGAATAGTACTTACATTTTAGCTGATGTTTGTAATGTTATAAAAGATACTTTTGGTAATGAAGCTAATATACACATATTTGAAGATGGCGAAATCGAGGAGTATGTCCAAAAGAACGATTTAGAAATAATGATAGTATTGGGCGGAGATGGAACTATTATAAGAGCAGCAAGGGCTTTATGCAAATATAGCATTCCTATATTAGGTATAAATATTGGAAACTTAGGTTTCCTTGCTAGTGTTGAAACTGGAGATATAAAAAAGGCTTTTGAATATATTAAGGAAAATAAATATAATGTAGAGGAAAGAATGATGATAAGCTGCAGCATAAATCATGAAGGGCAGCTTAAAGAGTTCTTTGTACTTAATGATGTAGTGGTGTCTAAAGGTGCATTATCAAGAATGATTAAGTATAAGATTAGTGTAGATAATAATCTATATGCTGATTTTAGTGCTGATGGTATAATCATATCCACTCCTACTGGATCAACAGCTTATGGATTGTCAGCAGGGGGTCCTATTATTCATCCTTCTTTAAATTTGATAGAAATAATTCCTATATGTCCTCATGTAGCTGGAATGAGGCCTCTTATCATAGATTGCAACAGTGAAGTAATAATAGAAACCAAAGGATGGAAAGAGAGTATTTTTATGACTATAGATGGTCAGGAGTCACTAAAATTACAAGAAGATTCATTAATAGGTGCTAAGATGGCTCCATTTAAATGTAAGCTTATAAGGTTACAAGATTATGATTATTTTAAAGTTTTAAGAGAAAAAATCATATGGAGAACTAGAGAAATAGGATGTGAAGGGGAATAAGATATGAAGGTTTTACGGCATGCTAAAATTATAGAAATAATTAACTCAAAAGAAATTGAAACGCAGGAAGAATTAGCTGAAGAGTTAAAAAAATGTGGTATGGATGTTACTCAAGCTACCGTATCCAGAGATATAAAAGAGCTAAAATTAATTAAGGTTTTATCTAACAGCGGAAAATATAAATATGTTGCTATAACTCCTGAACAAAATTTTTTATCTAACAAGCTAGTAGCTATATTTTCTCATACAGTATTATATGTGGAAAATGTAGAAAATATGGTGGTGCTTAAAACTATTTCAGGTTCAGCATCAGCTGCAGGTGAGGCTATTGATTCATTGGGATTTGATGAAATCGCAGGAACTATAGCGGGAGATAATACCTTATTTATATTAGTAAGAACTAAAGAAAAAGCTCAGGAGCTAGTAAAGAAAATAAAGAAGCTCTTAAATAATTAGGTGATAGGAGGTATAAGGAGTGCTTCTCCAAATCAATATTAAAAATTTTGCTTTAATAGAGAATTTAAGCATTAACTTTGATGATGGCTTTAATGTTCTTACTGGTGAGACTGGTGCAGGTAAATCTATATTAATAGATGCAATAAATTTTGTCTTAGGTGGAAAATTTAATAAAGATATAATACGTACCGGCGAAAATAGTACATTTGTAGAAGCTATATTTACTATAGATTTTACTAACGAAAATATTATTGATGCTCTAAAAGAACTTGACATAGAATACGACGACTTAATAATCATAAGTAGAGAAAGCTATAACAGTGGCAGAAGTATAATAAAAATTAATGGAAAAACTGTTATTCTTTCTGCGCTTAAACGAATTAGTGAATTGCTTATAGATATACATGGTCAGCATGAAAATGTTAGATTATTAAATTCAGCAACGCATATTACATATTTAGATAATTTTTGCTTAGATGAGCTTAAGGAGCCTTTGAAAGAATATACTTCAAATTATGACAAGCTTCAATATATTATTCATAAAATTCAGGAGCTTGAATATGGTGAAGAGGATAAAGAAAAAATTGTTAGTTACATAAAATTTCAAATTGATGAAATTGAAAAATCTAAATTGTATGTAGGTGAGGATGAGGAACTAAATGAGAAAATAAATATCCTCACAAATTCTGAGAAAATAAGCAGGGTTCTGAATAAAAGCTATGAAGCCTTGTATAATGGGAACGAAGAAAGCCCTTCATTATATGATTCCTTAGACTATTTAATTAAAGAACTTAGATCAATAGAAAATACAGTGAAGAAGGTTAAGGATATTTCAGATAGCTTAGAAGAAGCATATTACAATATTGAACAAAATATTTCTGAAATAAGATCTATAAAAGATAACTATAATTATGATGCTAACGAGTTAGAAGAAGCGAATTCAAGGATATACGAGATAAGCAGATTGAAAAAGAAATATGGAGATAGTGTAGAGGACATATTGGCTTATAAAAATAAACTTCTTGAAGATTATGAAAATATAATAAATAAGGCAGAAATAATAGATAAGCTTAATAAAGAAAAAAAAGCTATTGCAGAAAAGTGCATGGAGATAGCTGGGAGGATGCATGATATCAGAATAAAGAATGCAATGATTCTGGAAAAAAGCATCAAGGAAGAGCTAAGTTATATTGGTATGGGAAAAAGTACTTTTAAGGTCAGTATAATAAAAGAAGAAAGCTTAAGAAGCAATGGTTTATCAAAAGTACAATTTTTAATATCTACGAATCCAGGTGAACCCTTAAAAGCTTTAGATAAAATAGCTTCAGGAGGAGAACTTTCAAGAATAATGCTTTCGCTTAAAAGTGTTTTTGTAGATAAGGATAATATACCAACAGTGATTTTTGATGAAATTGATACAGGAATAAGCGGAGCTGTGGCGCAAAGAGTAGCTGAAAAGATGTATAAAATTTCTCAAAAACATCAAGTGTTTTGCGTAACTCACCTTCCTCAAATTGCTTCTATGTCTGATATTCATTATTCAGTATCTAAGAAAGTAGATAAAGATAAAACTTATACTATTGTAAAAAAATTGAGCTTAGATGAAAAAGTTACGGAAGTAAGTAAGATGATAGGCGGAGTAGAAGTTACTCAAATCACTTTAAACAATGCAAGTCAACTTATTGACATGGCGAAGAATATAAAGAACACCTTAAAACATAGCAAATAATGAATAAAAAACAAAATAATAGAAATAATATAACCGTAGAACTTAAACTGCGGTTATATTTTTTTGCATAGTTTTAGCAAAATTTATACATATAAATAAATTTGTATTCTCAAAAAAGGTTTTTTTAATACAATAGTGTGACTTGAAGATTCTATAGGGTAGTTATGGAATGAACACTATATTTATTATAGCATAAGAGTCATCAATCTAGGATAAATTAAATGCATAAGAAAATAAAAAGGAGGTAAAATCGTGAGGAAAAATAAAAGAATTAAATTAATATGTATTTTAACTCCTATAATAATTTTTATTGCATTTAGCTGTTTCTCCATATATAAGGTACCAGACACAGTATTTCTTCATAGCAATCAAAATATCAATTTAAAATATGTAAATAGTTTGTTTACGTGTAACGATTCAATAGCTGTAGATACCATAGGAAACAAAAGTCAACAAAAAGAAAAATTGCAGCTGAAACTCTTAGGATTACTTCCTGTAAAAAATGTGAATGTTCAAAGAATACCTGATATGCAGGTATATCCAGGAGGAAATAGTGTAGGAGTAAAATTGAATACTAAAGGGGTTTTAGCTGTAGCACTTAACGATATAGATGGTGATAATGGTAAAATAACCAGCCCAAGTGCAAAAGCAGGTATAGAAATAGGAGACAATATATTAAGTATTGATGGAAAAAAAGTAAGTGGAGCTGAAACATTGGCAAAATATATTAACGATAGTAAAGGAAAAGAAATTAAAGTAGAATTATTAAGGAAGGGGCAAATATTGTATAAAAGTTTGCTTCCTGAGTATGTTAAATATGATGAAAAATATAAAATAGGCCTATGGGTGAGGGATAGTAGTGCAGGAGTAGGAACACTTACCTTCTATGATCCTCAAAGCGGTATATTTGGTGCATTGGGACATCCGGTTACAGATGTGGATACAGGCACTAATTTAAACATTGAGAATGGAGAATTAGTTAATTCATCAATTGTAAAGATAAAAAAGGGAGTAAAGGGAACACCTGGAGAATTAAAAGGTATATTTGTAAATGAAGAAAATATTTTAGGAAACGTAAAAAAGAATACTGAATGTGGAATTTTTGGAGAAGCTAGTAAAGAAATTGTATCTAATTGTAACACAAAGAAAATGAAAATAGGCTTAAGAGATGAAATAAAAATAGGAAAAGCATATATATTAACAACTATAGATAGTGAAGGACCTAAGGAATATGATATAGAAATTGAAAAATTGTTGAGTCAAGAAAAGCCAGGACCTAAAAGTATGGTTATAAGAATAACTGACAAAAGATTATTAGAAAAAACTGGAGGCATAGTTCAAGGTATGAGCGGCAGTCCAATTATTCAGAACGATAAAATTATAGGAGCGGTGACTCATGTCTTAATAAACAAGCCTGATACAGGATATGGAATTTATATTGAATGGATGATTAATGATTCGAATATTTTGGAAAATGGATAATATATATAGTAATAAGTATTATTTTATATAAATAGTAATAAGTCTGCTATTATAACTTTGATAAATATACTAAAGCTGCGGATATCCTTGTTATAATAGCGGTTTATTATTAAAATTATGTAAAAAGGCAAAGAAAACAATTTTAATAATAATTGTTCTTTTTAGTTGTATTATAGTATAATATTAGAGTTAAAAAGCATTTGAAAATTATTGGAATGCTTAGTGGATAAATTTAGCAAAAAAATTTTTGAATGTTAGAAGGATTTCTTTTGAGTTTGTCGAATAATTAATTTGTTAAGATATGGAATACGATATTGGAAGGAGAACAAAGATGGAAGAATCTAAAATAACCGTGCTTATAGCCGATGATAACAAAGAATTTTGTAACATACTGAATGATTATTTATTAAATCAAAGAGATATTGTTGTAACAGGAATAGCAAAAGATGGGTTGGAAGCTCTAAAATTAATTGAAGAAAAAAAGCCGGATTTGGTAGTGCTAGATATAATAATGCCTCATTTGGATGGATTAGGAGTTTTGGAGAGATTAAATTCCATGAATATGATAGACAAGCCAAGAATAATTGTGCTATCCGCAGTTGGACAAGACAAAATTACTCAAAGAGCTATTACGCTAGGTGCAGATTATTATGTAGTTAAACCCTTCGATATGGATGTGTTTACTAAGAGAATAAGAGAGATGTTTAATAATACTATTTCTAGTGAAGAGAAGCGAAAAACGGTACCAATAGTTGAGACTGAAGCTAGATCCCCTAAAGCTGAACCTATGGACTTAGAATCAGAAATTACTAGTATCATACATGAAATCGGTGTACCAGCTCACATTAAGGGCTATATGTATTTAAGAGAAGCTATTACCATGGTAGTTAGCAATATGGAATTACTTTCAGCTGTTACTAAAGAATTGTATCCTTCCATAGCTAAAAAATATAATACTACAGCTAGCAGAGTTGAAAGAGCAATTAGACATGCTATAGAGGTAGCTTGGGGAAGAGGACAAGTAGAAACTATAAATAAATTATTTGGTTATACCATACATAACGATAAGGGTAAGCCTACAAATTCAGAATTTATTGCTATGGTTGCAGATAAATTAAGATTAAAAAATAAAGTGAGCTAAGAATTAAAATAATATTTTTATATAAATGTTTGTGTGAAAATCAGGAGAGAGTGCTAGATAAACTATAGTGCTCTCTTCTGATTTTTATAAACTAAGCATATAAGTCCTCCTAAATACATAGATATTATTGAATCAACTTTAATATAAAAAAGATAAACCCTAAGGAGGAAATATAATGATGATTAAAAGAAGGAATAACAATAGCAATATCAATATAACTAAGCACATGCAGGAAAATTTGGGATTATATCTTTTAACTATTTTGTGCTTGTTTACAGGAATGATATTGGGTATATATACTATAAGGTATATGGAAAACAAAGAAAGAGAAGATCTCATAAATTATTTTTTAACATTCAAAGGTAATATAAAAAATGCAGAGGTAAATCAATGGTATATAATAATAGAAACTTTAAAAAATAATTTACCTATACTAGTAGGAATATGGCTGCTGGGAGTTACTATGGTTGGACTACCAATTATACTTATAATAGATATAATAAAAGGGTATACATTAGGGTTTACTTTATCGTTTTTGTTTATGAGTTTAGGACTAAAAGGTACTGTATTTGTACTAATAGGAGTTCTGCCGCAAAATATAATCTATCTGCCTTGTATAATAATAGCATCTGTATTGGCTATGAAGCTTTCTGTAAGCAAATTAAAAGAAAAATTTAATAGGGATGCATATAGAAATGCCTATAGTTTTACTAGTTATTCTCTAGCATTTATAATAATCCTTGCCTTAATGATAATAGGAGCTTTTTATGAGGCTTATATCACTCCTAATGCCATAAAAGCAGTGGCAATTAGCTTAGGAAGTGTGGATATATGAAGTATGTACATAAAAATGTAATAAGATATGTAAAATTATATTTAAAAAGTCTTTTTATTATTTTTATTTTGGGATTTATAATGCCCATCATATTGGATTATTCTTTATTTTATGTTTATACCAAAAATATAAATTACAGGAACAGCGTATTTGTGGGTAATTTTTATAATGACACAAATATATTAAATACTTATTTGTTACTGCTAAAAAGATACATAACATATATGTGTAAAATTTATTGATTATATATTTATGGGAAGTGGGTGATAAAATGAATGAATTAGTAGATGAATACTTAGTACATATTTGTAAAAACAAAAATTTAAGTGATAATACGATAGAAGCTTACAAAAGAGATTTAGATGGATTTTCAAGATATTTGACTGAAAATAAATGCACTTTTTTTAACGCAGATGATTTGACCATAAAAAGCTATATACAATTTCTTGAAAGTAACGGTAAAAAGCAATCCTCTTTAGCAAGAAGCATAGTTTGTATAAGAAATTTTTATAAGTATTTACTAAAGGATAATTATATCGAAAAACTTCCATCAATAGATTATGAATTACCTAAAGCGCAGAGATGCTTACCGGAAATTCTCACGGTAGAAGAGGTAAATAAATTGTTATGTTCTCCTGATACAAGCACCATTAAAGGAATTAGGGATAAGGCTATGTTGGAATTAATGTATGCTACAGGAGTAAAAATAACAGATATGCTGAATTTAAATATAGAGGATGTAAATTTAGAATTTCAATATGTTAGATTTAGAAATGATAGAGGAGTAGAGAGGATAGTACCCATAGGAAAATATGCAGTGGAGTGGATAAAAAAGTACATGGATGTCAGGCATTTGTATAAACCTAAGCGGAATGATATAATTTTTTTAAATATTCATGGGGAGATAATGACTAGACAGGGATTTTGGAAGATTGTTAAATATTATGCTGAGCTATCTAAAATTCAGAAGCCCATAAATTTATATACATTAAGACATTCTGTAGCAGTGCATATGATTGAGAATGGAGCTGATATAAAAACTCTTCAGGAATTAATGGGATATAAAGACATATCAGCTGTGCAGATATATTTAGATATAATAAGTCAAAAAAAGATGCTTGAAGTATATAAAAAAAGCCATCCAAGGGCTTAAATTATAAATTTTTATATATTTATGATTGCAAAAAGCAGAGAGAAATATATTTAATTTAATAATAACAATAATATTGGTAAAAATAATTGTGAAAGGAGGATTAGAAATGAAAAAAATCACAGTTAGATTTACCAATATTTTTTTAATAATATTAACATCGCTAAGTTTATTCGCTGTTCCGGTTAAAGCTGAAGAGGAAGGCATAAATGTTGAAGCTAAATCTGCCATATTAGTAGAACCAGTCACGGGGAAAGTTATATATGAAAAAAATTCTCACGAAAAATTTGCTCCGGCATCTGTTACAAAAATAATGACAATGCTTCTTACTATGGAGAAGGTAGACAGCGGTAAAATAAAACTTAGCGATAAAGTAACTATAAGTGAAAATGCAAAAAAAATGGGTGGAAGTACAATGCTTTTGGACACTGGAGAAATTAGAACGGTGGAAGAATTACTAAAAGGAGTGGCTATAGCCTCTGGTAATGACGCAGCTGTAGCTTTAGCAGAGTACATTGGAGGCAGCGAAGAGAACTTTGCTAAGATGATGAATCAGAGAGCTGTGGAACTCGGCATGAAAGATACAACCTTTAAAAACTGCAATGGATTACCGATTGATGGACATATTACAACGGCTTATGATATTTACATCATGTCAAAAGAACTACTTAAGCATCCAACTATACTAAAATATACAGGAACATATATGGAAACTATATCGGAAGGAAGAAAGACTCCTATCGAATTAGTTAATCATAATAAACTGGTAAGATTCTTTAAAGGTTGTGATGGATTAAAAACTGGATTTACTCAGGAAGCCAAATACTGTATTTCAGCTACAGCTAATAGAGATGGAGTAAGGGTACTATGTGTTATTATGGGAGCTCCAACCTATAAAAAAAGGAATAGAGATGCAAGCATGCTTCTTAACTATGGATTTTCTAAATATGAAAGCAAGAAAATTGTAAGCAAAGATGATGAAATTCAAAAGATAACCCTTAATAAAAGAGGAGATAAATTTATTATAGCTAAATCCTGTGAAGATGTTCTTGTTACTATTGAAAAAGGAAGTAGTCCTAAAATAACTTCGAAACTTAAACTAGATTCAAATAAAAAAGTAATAAAAAAAGGTGAAGTCATAGGTATATGTGAGTATTATGATGGAAATAACCTGATAGGCACTGCTAAAATATACAGCGACAGGGATATAAAGAAATCAGGGTTCTTTGATAATATTAAGTCTGGTTTTAGGAACATATTTAAAGGTTCAATATAATCAATAATATCCAAGCTTAACCAATATTAAATTATGAAAATATAATAGAATTCATAATTTAATATTTAAGCTTGGATATATTTTAATTATTTATATAAAGTTGGACTAAAGGATTTTTATATAGAATTTAGGCAGAATTAATGATATATTAATAAAGGTTAATATGTTTTATATTGCATAAACGAGGTATGGATATGGATTATAATATAAAATTAGAAAATTTAAATTTCGAAGGTCCATTTGATTTATTACTTCATCTTATAAAAAAGAATGAAATGGATATATACGATATTAAGATATATGATATAACTAATGAATACTTGAGTTATATAAAAAAAATGAAAGAAATAGATTTAGAAGTTACATCTGAGTTTATAGTGGTAGCTGCTACATTGCTGGAAATAAAATCCAAAATGCTTTTACCTAAAGCGGAAAATGACAATAAGGAAGAAGAGGACCCTAGAGCCAATCTGATAGAAAAACTTGTAGAGTACAAAAAATTTAAAGCCGTATCAGAGTTCTTAAAAGAGGTAATTAAAGAAAATGGACAAACTTTCTCTAAGAAAGCTGAAATAATAGATGATTCTTTATCTGAAAATGTTAATGAAGATGTGTTAAAGAATATAACTATGCTTGACTTGTATAATTTGTATAATGAATTAATAAATAGATATAGAAATAAGATAAATGAGAATAATACATTATTAACCCAGATACCAGTGGATAAATTTAAGATTGAAGATAAAATGATTCAGATAAGCACAGCTCTAAGAAAAGGAAAGAAATATAATTTTAAAGAATTAATTAAAGATTGCAGCAGTAAAATCGAAGTGGTGGTTATGTTTTTAGCTCTTTTAGAACTTATCAAGATGAGGGATGTGATGGCATTCCAGGAATATAGTTTTTCTGATATTTATGTAGAAAGGATAGAGGTTGATGAAGGACAATAATATTTTGCAGATAGAAATAAAAGAGACCAACTCTAATATTAGATATTATTCTATCATAGAATCTTTGCTTTTTGTAAGCGGTGAGCCGATGAAACTAAAGGATATAGCTAGTATATTAGAATTAAGCCCAGCATTTACTAAAAAAGTTTTGAAAGAAATGATGTTTATATACGAAGATAGAGGGGTAAAGCTTATAAGAATAAATGATGAATTCCAATTAGTTACTAAGTCAGAGAATAGTGAATATATTCAAAAGATATTAAAAACAAACTCCAGACAATCGCTTTCTCAGGCATCCTTAGAAACTCTAGCTATAATTGCATATAAACAACCTATCACCCGTATAGACATAGACGAGATAAGAGGGGTGAAAAGTGATAGCGCAGTAGCTAAACTTTTAGATAAAAAATTAATTAAAGAATCGGGAAGGTTAGATGCTCCAGGCAGACCAATATTATATTCTACAACAGATGATTTCCTGAAACAGTTAAATATTGAAAATATAAAAGAATTACCTTCATTAGAAGTCATAGTAGAAAAATATATGAAAGAATATCAGGAAAATACAGAGGAAATAACCCATTAGATTTGAGTTATATAGATATGAATGATGGAAGCAAATAGAAAAGCAATGCAAACTTTTTTATTTGCTTCCATCATTTTTTAATTATAACTTATATGTAGTGAAGCTTTTTTATTATTGATTTTTTTCACAGGAATCATTTCGACTTTTAGCTCCCTTTATCATATCTATAATCTGTGGAATATAGTCAATAAGCCTATCACATGGATTATCGTGCTCTACAGAAAGAAGTTTAACATTATCTCCATTTATAACAATAAAGGCTACAGGACGCAGTGATACACCGGCACCGCTAGCTCCGCCAAAAGGATATTTAGTTTCGTTATCAACCTTATTAGAAAATTCGCTTCCTCCAGATGCAAATCCAAAACTTACTTTTGATATGGGGAGTATGAAGCTTCCATCTTTACTTTCTATAGGATCTCCTATTATAGTATTGACATCAATCATATCTCTAATATTTTCCATGGTGCAGCCCATAAGACCTTCTATAGGATGATTATTTACCATAAGTATACCTGACTTCTAGTCAGGCTTCACCTCCTTCAAATATATATTCTTATAAGTATGTATATAATTTTTACTAAATTAAAAGAAAATATACTATTAATTCTAAAATTTAGCATGGGCTTATTAAAATTAGGTATAATATCAAATTTGTAGTTTTTGATTTTGAATACTGAAGAGAGAAGTTCGTATACGAAAGAATTCATATTTTGAGCTACACCAAAAAATATTCCGGTAAATGCAGCATCTTCAAAACCATAATGCATTTCTAGGCTCAGGTCCAATCTAGGCTTAAATTTTATATTTATGAGTTTTCTTAGTCTAGATAATCCATTTTTTAAAATAAGCTCAGATTTCTTCTTTTTGCTATTATTTTCCGTATAATTATGTTTTTTTTTAAAATTTACTTTCCTATCAAAAACATAAATTTGCAATTCATTATTTTCGTAAATAGTTTTTAATTTTATTTTTAAGGGCATAATAAGCACGATAAGCACAGTTAATGCGATAAATGTAAAGATCATATACATACCTCCCAACATAATGTAGTGTATCCATAAATATGATATTTATTATTTAATGCCAAAAATATTAAAAGTTTTGTATAGTAAAACTAATAAAATATTATCAGATATATATACTAAGAAGAGATTTTTGTAAAGCAACTTAATGGTACAAGTTGGAACTAGGTATTTTTAGAATGCAATAAAATAATCATTAAGGCAGGTGTTATCATTGAAAAACAAATTTTTTATAGCTATGTTACTTGTTTTTTTTATAGTAGGAGTTTCTGTTTCGAATATATCTGAAGAGGCTTATGGTATGGAGTTAGTTAAAGAACCTAACATAAACGCTAGATATGCTGTAGCTGTTGATGGCGAGACAAAACGAGTGCTCTATGATAAAAATGCTAAAACTATAACTCCTATGGCTAGTACTACAAAGATTATGACCTCCTTGGTGGCATTAAGATATGGAGATTTAGAAAAAAATATAGAGATAAGCAGTAAAGCAGCGGCCATAAGAGGATCAACAGTAGGATATAAAAAAGGAGAGATCGTTACTTTAAGAGAATTATTGTATGGGTTAATGTTAAGAAGCGGTAATGATGCGGCTATAGCTATATCAGAAGGAATTTCAGGAAGCACAGATGAATTTATGAAATTGATGAATGAGTATGCTAGCGGGCTTGGAATGATAGATACACATTTTGAATCTCCTCATGGATTAGACAGTCAAAATCATTATACTACGGCATATGATCTTGCTTTGATAACTTTGGAAGCTAAAAAGATAGAAGAGTTTAATAAAATTGTGTCCACAAAGGATATAGAGACCTCAGAGTATGGATTTACACGAAATTATCACAACATAAATAAAATATTATGGCAGATTCCGGAAGCTAACGGAGTTAAAACAGGATACACAGGTCAAGCAGGGAAATGTCTTGTAACATCAATAGACTTCCAAGGCCATGATATAGTAATAGTAACTATAAATTGTCCAGAGAGGTGGAATGAGACAAAAAAAATACAGGATTACATTAGCAGCCAATACGACTATGTAAACATATCACAAGCAAATCAAATACTTAAGGATTTTAAAATTAGTGGTGGGAAGGAAAAATTGAACTTAAAAAGTTCTAAAGATATATATTTTCCTTTGAAAAAAGGCGGCAAATTAGAAACAAAAGTAGTATTATCCAAAAATATTCATGCACCTATAAAAAATAATGAATCCATGGGAATATTGCAAATATATGAAGATGGTAAACTTATATGTAGAAAAAAATTGAATGCTAATGAAAATGTAGAAGAGAATATTTTTCATAAAAAGATATTTTGGATATTTTAACTGAAATAGCGTAATTATCACATCTTCTAGATATATAGGTATATAGAAAACTAGTTAACTATATATCTAGTTATAGTGATATCAAGGTTTTAGCTGATGTTAATCAAATTTCAATTAAGAAGGAAGAGGTAAAAAATAATAGTTAAGCTCTGTTTTAAATCAGTGTAAAAATCAACATCGATTTAAAACAGAGCTTTAATTATTTAATTTTTTCAAAATAGTAACAAAAATATTAAAAGTAAATATTTTATTAGTATAGGATGGATGGAAAGGCAGGTAAACATATGAATCATGAAATAGCTAATTGTATTGACTCTGGAACAGAGTATTGCCCTTGCCACTTAGCAGAAGTAGGTGAATGCATACTCTGTTCTCGATTATCAGGTAAAACATTTTGTGACTGCAATAATTGGAATGGTGTTTGTATATATACTGAATTTATTAATAATAGTAACAAGCCTAAAGAAAATAGGAAAAATTATATTTGTAAGGTGTTGGATAAAGCGAAAATCCAGCAAGGAACCATAGAATACACTTTAAGCACACCATATAAAATAACTCAAGATTTAGCGTATCCAGGTAGCTTTATTTTTATCAGATCCCCAAAGACTTTTCAGTTTTATGACACCCCAATATCTATAATGGAATGTAATTTAGAAGAAAACTGGATTAAATTTGTGGTAGAGATAAAAGGAATAAAAACAAAGAATATAGAGGCAATAGAGAAAAATGACAATATGCTTATTAGAGGTCCATTTTGGAATGGAATTTTTGGGTTGAAAAATATATATTCCGCAAGAGATGGAGTGTCCATTGTAATAGCAAGGGCCATAGGACAGGCTCCAGCAGTTCCCGTTATAAAAAAACTACATGAAAATGGCAATAGAATAATAGCTATATTAGATGATGCAGTAGGAAAAGAGTTATTTGTTAATAAATATTTAGAAAAATACCAATGTGAAGTGATAAGATGCAGTACCATATATGAGGATGGAAATCTTACGAAAGAATTAAAAGATTTGCTAACTACTATTACTGAAAATGAGCATGTGAATTTATTGCAATGTAATGGTCCTGACATATTAAATAAAAATATTGCAGAATTCTTAGATGGAAAAGTAAAAATCTCCTGTTGCAATAATGCTAAAATGTGTTGCGGTCAGGGAGTGTGCGGGAGCTGCAGCACTAAGTATGATGGAAATATTACTAAGCGATTATGTAAGTTACAGGTGGATCCAGTGAAAATATTTGAAGGGAGAAGATCTATATGAAGGTTATAATTATCGGCGGAGGTTGGGCTGGAGTATCAGCGGCTTTGACAGCCAAAAAAGCAGGTGCGGATGTGGAAATCTTCGAAAGAACTGATATGCTTTTAGGTCTTGGAAATGTAGGGGGCATTATGAGAAATAATGGCAGATTTACAGCTGCTGAAGAAATAATAGCCATGGGAGCAGGAGAACTCATAGATATCACAGATAGAAATTCAAGACATGTAAATATAGATTTCCCAGGCCATAATCATGCTAGTCTTTATGACGTTAATAAAATTGAAGTGGATGTACGAAACTTTCTTGAAGAAAGAGATATAAAGGTATCTTTTACAGCTAGAGTAGTTGACATAGAAAAGCAGAGCAACCACATTAAAGGAATTTATTTGGAAGATGAGAGCTTTCATGAAGCTGATGTTTTTGTTGAAGCTACAGGGTCTACGGGACCTATGGGGAATTGTTTGAAATATGGCAATGGATGTGCTATGTGTGTTTTAAGATGTCCTACATTTGGACCAAGAATTAGCATTAGCGCAAAAGCAGGAGCAGAAGATTACCATGGAGAAAGAGAAGATGGTTTATTCGGCGCTTTTAGCGGTTCTTGTAAATTAGCCAAGGATAGCTTGTCAGAAGAAGTTGTAAGTGAATTAAATGAAAAGGGAGTGGTAATACTAAAGGTACCTCCAGAAGATGTTAATATGGATAAGTTAAAAATAAAGGTTTGTCAACAGTATGATCTTCCCGAATTTGCTCAAAATATAGTACTGCTGGATACTGGCAATGCAAAGCTTATGAGTTCTTTCTATCCATTAGCTAAATTAAGAAAAATAAAGGGATTAGAACATGCAAAATATATTGATCCTTATGCCGGAGGAAAGGGCAATTCAATAAGATATTTATCTATGGCTCCTAGAGATGATACTATGAAGGTCAAAGGAATAGATAACTTGTTTGTAGGTGGTGAAAAAGCAGGATTGTTTGTAGGACATACTGAAGCTATGGTCACTGGAGCTGTAGCAGGAACCAATGCAGTTAGACAGGCAATTGGGCAAGAGCTTCTTATTTTGCCAAGAGAAACAGCTTCAGGAGATATTATTGCTTATGCAAATGAAAAGATAGAGACAACTGAAGGCAGACGAAATAGATATACCTTTGCTGGGGCAGGTTATTTTAAGCATATGCAAGAGGCAGGGCTTTATACCACGGATGTAAAGGAAATTGAAGATAGAATTGAGAAGACTGGACTTAAGGATGTGTTTAAGAGAAAATTTATCTAGAAAGTTGTAGTAAGAAGCTCACTGATATTCTTGAATATAAAAGTTAATATTACTTGTATATGGGAAAAATAATACCCCAGCGGTGCTAAGCTTCCTCTGGTAATCTGACAAAATATTTTATCATAAAAATAATAAAATATCAAGAAAAAAGTAGAAAAGAGAAGGCATAAAGATATTCGTATAGCTATCCTATATAGTAAATAGCACAGGGATATTTGTTTGTTTGTAAAATTATTCAAGCATAGATATAATTAATACACTGCCGGCAAGTAAATTTAAATTAATGAGAAGAGGTAGTAGAATGATATCTATGTTATCAGATTTATCTTTGACACAAAAAAAGAAGTATGGCACAAAAGCTAGCTCCTTGGGAGAACTCATAAGAAATTCTATAAATGTTCCAATTGGCTTTGCATTGTCTTCTGAGTTTTTTGATGAATTTCTTAAGATTAATAATTTTGAGTACAGTGCTCAGAATTATTTGATTTGCAATGAAGAGATTAAAAGATTTATTTTGAAAGCTGAATTTTCAGAGGACATGGAGGTAATGCTGCATAGATTTTTTGAAAATATAGCTACAGATATAAATCAGCAGCAGTTTGCGGTACGTTCTTCGGCTTTATGTGAGGATAATGAAAACTATAGTATGGCAGGAATGTTCTCATCCTTTATAGAGTTAAGTTCTTTTGAGAAAATTAAAATGAGTATAAAAAAATGTTATGCTTCTTTGTTTTCAGATAAAGTCATGGAATATTTTGCTGACAATAATCTGAATTTTAAAGAATTGAAAATGGCTGTAATTATACAGAAATTTATATCAGGTGAATATTCTGGAGTTAACTTCTCAGTGGATTCTATCGATATGGACAAGAATATGATGCACATGAATATTGTTGAAGGCACTTGCAATAATTATGTAGATGGAAGAGCAGAATCTATATTTTACAAAGTGAATAAGGAGACTGGCGCTTTGGTAGAGAAAAACCTACCTGAAGGGATGCGTGAACCTAACATAGACGTGATAAATAGATTGTATGAAAAAACCATCCAAGTAGAAAGAATATTTAATACCTATCAAGATATCGAATGGACAATTAAAAATGGAGATATTTTTATACTTCAAGCAAGACCAATCACCACATTCAGAAACAAGGAATTTAAAGTTAATTGGGAAAATGATAATGATAGCAATTATACTTGGTACAAAGACGGAGACAAGCCATATGAACCCCTTGTTAATGAACTAAGTTTACTTGAAGGAGAAGCGTTAAACAGCGGATTGCATCATGCAGGTACTCCTAATTTATATAGTTATTATTGTGTACAAAATGGATATTTTTTCTTTGCAGATAGAGAAATGCAAGATAGTAAACAAAAGAAAGATAAACTTCTTGAAAAAATAAAAGATCTGCATAAGGATTATAAAAATATATTTCAAGATGAGATATTGCCAAAGCTTCTATTGTATAAAAATGAGTTGGATAATTATATAAGAAAAAGACTTACAAGGGAGGAAACATCTGAATTCCTTAAAAAAGCTGTAGCATATATGCAGTTCTTATCTTGTAATCATGAAACTGTAACGCATGCTTGTGATTATATGGATGCTTTTATTGAATACTGTAAAAGTATAGATGAAGGAATAAAAATAGATGATATATATGACCTTGTATTTAGGATTAGCATATTGAATAGAGAACGTGAATTTTATATTAGTATGGCTGAAGAGATTGCTTCAAATCAAGTTTTGTTGGATATGTTTATGGATTGCAAATATAATAAGCTTTTATACAGTAGAATAATAAACGAACCAAAAGGTGAAAAACTTGTGGAAATCATAAAAGATTATATTAAAAATTTTGGAATGTGCAATATGGAGGAGGATATAAATAATCCTTATTCTCAAATTATTCTGGAAGCACCAGAAAAGGTAATTGGGCATGTACGCAGGTTCTTGAACTTCAGTGCTAAAAACTTTAAAGTATCTATTGAAAATTCGCTTAAAAATAAGGAAAAAGTAAAGAATCATTTGTTGAGTAAACTAGATGAAAATAGTAAAGAGGAGTTTCTTAATAGATTGAGCTTGGCAGAGAAAGCGTATATATCGAGAGATAATCATCATTTCTATTTTGAAAGAATGATAAGATCATATATACGTCCGGCATTGCATAAAGCAGAAGAGGAATTGCTAGCAAATGCTTCACTTAGTTGCAGTGGAGATATATATTTTCTCAATTTAAAGGAAATCGAAGAAGGGTTAAAAAAAGCTATTGATTTTAGTGATATCGTAAGAAAAAGAAAAAGCATTTTTGATTGGCAGAAAAAGTTATTGGTACCGGATATTATTGGAAAGAGACCTGAAGAAGATATGCTTGAAAATAATGAAAAAGAGGATACCTATAGTGATTTGAAAGGTATTTCTGGGCTTAGAAAGAAAGTTAGAGGAAAGGTCAAGGTTGGAATTCCTAAGCAGCTTGAACAGGATGCAATATTGGTTCTTCCATTTACTCGCTGTGGCGAATTAGAAGCTATCTTTAATCATGTAGTTGGAATAATTGTAGAGAATGGTTCACCTTTTGAGCATTTAGGTATAATTGCAAGAGAAATGAATATACCAGTTATATATAATGTGAAGAATGCTACGTCACTTTTAAAGGAAGGTGATGAAGTTATTCTTGATGGGATAAATGGAATAGTAACTTTGATAAAATAAAGTTGTTTAATAAAAATCCTATTCTTAGTATTTTGTTTTAATGTATAAAAATAGATTCAAAGCCGTAGGAGAGGAGCATCTCCTACGGCTTTGAATTAATGCCGCTTATATCCTCAAGAACTTTAGATATAATTGATATTATTGCTTATTCAAATTAGAAGATGAAAACTAAAGACATAGAAGAAACTGGTATACTTTTCTTTGAGTAGAGAGTAGTGACAGTTTAATGATGTTCTTGAAAGGGGTTTTTGCACCCTTTGTAATAACTCTGCTTGTATCTGGGAAATTTACACCACTGGGGTCAATGTCAAGAAAGGTAAATGTTAAGAACATATTAAAAAATAAAGATTTCATTTACTTCTATTTGCTAGATTAATAATAAATTTGCAGATGTTTTTTTTTTACAGAGTTACAATTTGGTGCACTTCAAAGACTTTACATTCTTCGTTTTATACAAGCGCAGCAGTATTTTTATTCTTGCAACCAGATATGCTACTCATATTTATTGGACCAATAATAGAAAAACTTAACGCTAAAAGGATTTTCATGTTTTCCTTAATTGGACAAATAGTATTGCTGTCAATTTTACCTGCTTTTTCCATGTTTTAGGAATTTATATACTGTTAATAATTATGTTTATGTCTTCGCTTACGAGCAACATAACCTATCCTATAGAAGATACTATAGTTCCTCAGATTGTGGATACGAAGGAGTTGGTGGCGGCAAATTCACTGCTTACTGTGACTTATAAGATTTTTGATTCTTTATTTAATGGTATATCTGGATTTATGTTGGTTACTTTTTCAACAGTGACACTGATTTGGTAGGGTAACTACTGCTGTAGATACGCTGATTGGGATAGCAATGCAATTAGGATCTCTATTTGGTAGATGGGTGGCTAAGGCTTTGCCTTTTTACTATGCCATGTGCTTTTCAGGAATATCAATTATATTAACAGTGATGTTTTATTATATTTATAAAGAAATAAATTCACTTGTACATGTTGATAACATAAATAGAATAGAGCAGCAGTAATATAAACTTTTGCTTTGCAATATTTACAGCGGATATAGAGAGTGTATAATTTGCACAAAGTTTTTATTAATACTAGCACTTATTTTTATATGGAAAAATGGAGAATGTTAAATAAAAATATATTTATATGTGGAAATTATTTAATAATTATTATATAATAATTACAATAAATATTGTAAAAGATATTATAGAATTATAGGAGGAGATGTGATACTCATGAAAAAATATGTTTGTGTAGTATGTGGTTATATTTATGATCCAGCAGAAGGAGATCCAGATAACGGAGTTGCTGCAGGAACTTCATTTGAAGATATTCCTGAAGATTGGGTTTGCCCTCTTTGCGGAGTAGGCAAAGATCAATTTGAAGTTGTTGAAGATTAATTAGTTAAAATAAAAGCTAGTATATCTAAAATGTATAGATATACTAGCTTTTATATTTATAAGAATAGTTTTTTTAGCTTTGGATTTTTCTCTATGAAAGTCATTAATAAGATACCTAATACATAAGCGCATATAAATTCTCCCCAGCCTACCTGCAGTGCGGATAACCAAAAGGGCAATCCTAAAGAATATTTAAGCACTAGAGCAACTATGACTGCATTTACTAAAACTGGCGGAATAGGAGCTATAAATTTTTTGAATTTTATATTGCTTTTTCCTATAAAATATGTGATTAGAGAGGCTATTAGAGTAGCACCCGTACCGAATATCAAATCCGTGATACCGTTAGGACTCCATAAATTTGCTATAAAGCATCCAAGAGTAACTCCAACAGCATAGCAAGGCGAAAGCATAGGTAAAATAGTAAAGGCCTCAGCAAACCTATACTGTATATTGGAATAGCTTGTATAAGTAAAAAATAAGGTTAAGACGGCATAAAGAGCGGCAATAAGAGCGCCTCGTGCCATTTGGTGTGTTGAAAATTTCATTTAATTACCCCCTAGTTTTATTTATAGACAGGATGGTTTCGAACTGTCTATATTCAATTGGAATACTCACCTATTTTATCAAACAAATTAAGTCAAGTCAATTTCAATAATATATGTTTCAAAAATCAATAAATTTGCGTGTTTAATTTCTTTAGCGTCAGTATCAATTATGATATAATAAATGATGCTTCAAAATTTATTAATCAAAAGACATATTCACATTATTTTGAAGTATAATCAGAATTAAATAAAAGAATTTAGGAGTAATATATGGATTATAAACATTTCGATGCTAAAGATACAGTGCTTGAAAATGGACTTAGAGTGGTTACTATAAAGAAAAATACAAATATTGTATCGATAAATTGTGGAATAAAAATAGGAGCTATAGATGAAGAAGAAAATGAAAAAGGATTAGCTCATTTCATTGAACATATGCTTTTTAAAGGAACTAAGCATAGAGACAACGAAAGATTAAATGAGGAACTGGAGCTTTTAGGCGGAGATTATAATGCATATACGGATTATACCTGCACCGTGTACAGCATTACAGTATTGAAAGAAGAATTTAAAAAATCCGTGGAGCTGCTTTCAGATATGATAATAAACTCCACATTTCCTAAAAAAGAGATTGTTAGAGAAAGAGAAGTAGTATTAGCTGAGCTCAGCAGTAGTAACGATGATATAGAAGACTACAGCTTTAAGATGATAAACAAAATAGCTTATGAAAAAAATCCTATAAAATATGATATAATTGGGGAAAGAAAATCTATAAAGAAATTCACACAGGACTTTGCCCTGAAATTTTATCATAGGTACTATGTTCCTAATAATTCTGTTATAGTCATAGCATCCTCTATGGAACACAATGATGTATTGAATATAGTAAAATATAATTTTAGTCACTGGAATTACAAAGAAATTCAAAGAAAAAAATGTTTTTTAGAAAGAAATAAAAGCTTAAAAAAGATAAGCTATAAGAACAATGTGGAGCAAAGTACTATAACCTATCTCTATAATTTTTACAATTTGTCTAAGGATGAAGAATTAGCCTTAAGAGTATTGAATCATAGGTTGGGAGAAAGTGCTAATTCCATACTTTTTAGAGAACTTAGAGAAAAAAGAGGGTTAGCCTATGATGTATACACTCATTTGGATACAACTCATCAGATAAAAACATTATATATTTACACTGCAGTAAAGGACAAATCCATAGAAGAAGCCATAAATATTATAGATGATTGTATTAATGGTATTACAAATGGAAGCATTGATATAAATGAAAAAGCATTAATATTAATGAAGAAAGTAATGAAGACAGCAATAACCTTAACTGTGGAGGACTCAGCTGATTTATCAAGTTATGTTTTGCACCAGTGCTTAGAAGAAGAAGATAAGTTTGAATTTAAGCAAGATATGGAAAAGCTTGAGATATTAAACAAGCAGCAAATTTATGATGTGGCAGTAAAAGTGCTGCAAAATCCTACTATACACATATTAAAGCCTAGGAAATGATGGAGATAACTTATGCAAGGAAAGATAACAAAGATAGAATTACAAAAAAACAATAAAAATAGAGTTAATATTTTTATAGACGATGAATATTCTTTTAGTGCATCCACAGAGCTTGTATATACGTATAAATTAGAAAAAAACAAGGTCATTGACATAAAAGAAACCGAGAGCATAGTAAAAGAAGATAATTTTCTTAAGGCCAAAACTTCAGCACTTAGGATTATTGAAAAGACCACTAAAACCCAAAAGGAAATGAAAGATAAGCTTATTCAAAAAGGATATGAAGAAGACATAATAAATAGAGTAATGGAATTTTTAAAAGAATATTCTTTTGTGGATGATGGAAAATATGCACAGATGTATATAAAAGATAAAATAGGAACAAAAGGAAAAAACAAAATAAGATTTGAATTGACTAGAAAAGGAATATCTGAAGATGTACTAAATCCTTTGCTTAATGATAGCACAAAGGAAAAAGAGTATGATGGGGCAAAAGCAGCAGCTTTAAAAAAATATAATTTAATTGCTAAAAATGAAAGTGATAAATCTAAAATATATCAAAAACTTGTAAGATTTTTAATGTCTAAAGGTTATGACTATGATATAGTAAAAGACATAGTAAAAAGTATTTTGAGAGAAGAGTAATATAAGGTAAGACTACTTTAATTTAAGGGTGTGAGTATTTTGAATATTAATATAGTTTCAGCTGCACTACTGATAGCACTTTTGTACCCGATTATTAAGGGCTTTATAACTGGCTTTTCATCTAACGGGTTAAAACGAGATATTTGGAATTTAGAAGCTGATTTAGGCCTTATAGCTGCTATGATTGCAGGACTATCCTTTGTAAAAAAGATATTTATACAGCATGATCCAGGTATATACATGAACATATATACAAATTTACCTGATTTTATTAAAAACACCTTTGAAGAGCAGCCTAGACTTATATATCTAGTAGCGCTTCCTATATTTATATTCATATTATATGAGATAGTAAAAGGGATTTTTTATATAATAAATTCTTTATCGATATTTCCTTTATTAGATGTTATTGAAAGTTTCATTTCAAAATTAAATCCGATGCTAAAAAGGATTATAGCAGCAGTTTTTGAATTACCAAAAGCTATATGTTATGTAATAGTGTTAACCTTTATATTTAATATATTATCTATAATAAATGTAAGCAAAGATTTGAACTCATATATTAATAAATCTAAGGAATATAATTATGTATGTAAGAGTATAATTGTTCCTATAGCTAATTCAAGCGTAGCCAAGCAGCTGCCTAATATAATAAATAATTCATTTAAAATTCAAATAAAGCAGCCTTCAGGCAACTCTGGAGAATCACCGAAAGCTAACAACGACAGCGGTGTTGTTTACTATAATGGAATAACTTTGGATGAAGGAGTAAAATCTGATGGGGAAATAAATAATTATGCTAAAGGGCTTGTAAAAGGACTTACAACAGATAATGAAAAAGCAAAAAAATTATATGATTGGATTGGGTCTAATATCCAATATGATAATGAGAAAGCAGATAGAATATTAAATAATGATTTTAGTGAAGCTTCTGGGGCTATTGCTGCTTTTGATACTAGAAAAGGTATATGCTTTGACTATGCATGCCTTTATGTTGCTATGAGCAGGGCAGTTGGAATTCATGTAAGATTAATAACTGGTGAAGGTTTTAATGGTACTAGTTGGGTAGGACATGCATGGAATCAATCTTATGTTAATTCAAAATGGATTAATGTAGATACTACTTTTTATAATGGGGGTAACTATTATAACAGTAAAAGATTTAGTTTAGATCATAAGGATGCAAGCTTGGCTGGAGAATGGAATTCTTAGAATTAAATTTAAAATCCACTAATATCATTTATTAGTGGATTTTTTTATAATCCTGCATGATTAGATTAATTGCTTTATCACATTCAGCATCGTTATTATCAATGCTCCAGGCGGTATTAAAATATATTAAAGCTTTTTTTCTATCTTTAATCATAGCATAGCAGTAGGCTAGATTAAAATAGTATTTGCTGTCACTCCTAAGTTCAATAGCTTTTTTTAATATGGCAATAGCTTTGTTAAATTCTTTAAGCTTTATTAAACAGACCCCGATATTGTAATAACTGGCAGCTTCGTTATCTTTTATGTCAATGGCTTTTTTATAGAATTCCATAGCTTTTTCATATTCCTTAGAAACATAAAACTCATTGGCTTTTTCAAAATAACTCATAAGTGAACCTCCTAAAAATGTTTTGGTAAGATTTATTTAAATGGCTATGTTTTAAAAGGATGTTGATAAAGGCTTTGATTGCCTAGGCATGGTTTCTTTCAGAACCCTAGGATAAATTAAATCTCTAGATAAATATATTCTCAGAAGTGGAACATATTACATAAATAATTATTGTCCGTTTAGAATATTTTAATCATTAGAAAATAATTATTTGACTATATTTTTTCTAAGTGATAAAATTTCTTAAGAAATAAATTTTCTATTATAGCATGAATAGATAGGATGGTAGATATGAGAGAAATTTTTCATTTGGGTATTGATGTTGGATCAACCACTGTAAAATTAGTAGTACTCAATAAAAATGCAAAAATAGTTTATAGTGAATATAGAAGGCATTTCTCGGATATAAAGTCAACTATAATTGATCTTATAGAGGATGCATATAAGAAATTTGGTGACAGTGAGATAACTATAATGACCACTGGATCAGGTGGATTATCAGTATCTAAATGGATGAATATTAGCTTTATTCAAGAAGTAATAGCATGTACCCATACTGTTGAAAAATATATACCTGAAACCGATGTTGTCATAGAATTAGGTGGAGAAGATGCTAAAATAACATATTTTAAAGGCGGATTAGAACAGAGAATGAATGGAACCTGTGCTGGTGGTACAGGTGCTTTTATTGATCAGATGGCTGCTCTTCTTCAAACTGATGCTGCTGGTCTTAATGAACTTGCCAAAAGCTATAAGGTTGTGTATCCTATAGCTGCAAGGTGCGGAGTGTTTGCAAAAACAGATATTCAGCCTCTATTAAATGAAGGGGCAGCTAGGGAAGACATAGCCGTTTCAATATTTCAATCTGTAGTTAATCAGACTATAAGTGGACTAGCGTGTGGTAAACCTATAAGAGGTAACATAGCATTTTTAGGAGGTCCGCTATATTTTTTGTCTGAACTTAGAAAAAGATTTATAGAAACATTAAATTTAACTGATGAACAGATAATTTTCCCTGAAAATTCTCAGCTTTTTGTGGCCATAGGAGCAGCTTTGAAATCTAGAGAAGAAAAACCTCAATTGTACTCTGATTTAATGGAAAAGTTACCAGGACTAAAGGGAAAAAATGCATCTGAGATACATAGACTTAGACCTCTTTTTGCAGATGAAGATGAGTTTAAAGAATTTAAAGCTAGACACGATAAGGATAGAGTTAAAAGAGGAGTTTTGGAAGATTATAAAGGAAACTGTTATCTAGGTATTGATGCAGGGTCAACCACTACTAAGGCTGTTCTTATAAGTGAAGATGGAGAACTTTTATATAGTTTTTATGGAAGTAATAAAGGAAATCCTTTAAAGCAATCTATAAATATACTAAAGGATATATATTCTAAGATGCCTAAAGAAGCTAAGATATTGAACTCTACAGTTACAGGTTATGGTGAAGGACTGATTAAGTCTGCATTAAACATAGACATTGGAGAGATTGAGACTATAGCTCATTTTAAGGCTGCTGAACACTTCTTGCCAGGAGTAGAATTCATATTGGATATAGGCGGACAGGATATGAAATGCCTAAGAGTTAAGGACGGAGTGATAGATAGTATACTGCTAAATGAAGCTTGCTCTTCTGGCTGCGGATCTTTTATAGAGTCCTTTGCTAACTCTCTTAATTTAGGTATTGAGGAATTTGCAAGTGAGGCTCTTAAATCAAAAAATCCAGTAGATTTAGGATCAAGATGTACAGTATTTATGAACTCAAGAGTTAAACAAGCTCAGAAGGAAGGGGCTTCAGTAGGTGATATTTCCTCTGGACTTTCCTATTCGGTTATAAAGAATGCCCTTCAAAAGGTTATAAAGATAAGAAACCCTGAAGAAATGGGAAATAAAATAATAGTTCAGGGAGGAACTTTTTATAATGATGCGGTACTTAGAAGCTTTGAATTAGTTTCTGAAAGGGAAGCTATAAGACCAGATATTGCTGGACTTATGGGAGCTTTTGGAGCTGCATTAATAGCAAAAGAAAGATATAAGGAAGGCTATAAGACTACTATACTGGAAGAAAGTAAGCTTGAAAGCTTTGAAGTAGAAAGCTCTCTAAGAAGATGCGGCCTTTGCGCTAATAACTGCCTTCTTACAATAAACAAATTCAACGATGGAAACCAGTTCGTTACAGGAAATAGGTGCGAAAGAGGAGCAGGAAAGCAAATAGTTAAGAATGAGCTTCCTAACCTCTATGACTATAAATATAAGAGAATGTTCTCTTATAAGCCTTTGGAAGCAAATAGCGCTAAAAGAGGAACTGTAGGAATACCTAGAGTGCTTAATATGTATGAAAACTATCCATTTTGGTTTACTTTCTTTACAGAGCTTGGCTTTAGGGTTGAAGTATCACCAAGATCCTCAAAGTCAGTTTATGAAAAAGGAATAGAAACTATACCCTCAGAATCTGTTTGCTATCCAGGAAAGCTAGTTCATGGACATATAATAAGCCTTATAGAAAAAGGAATTAAATTTATATTTTATCCTTGTGTTCCTTATGAAAAACAGGAGGACAAAAATGCAGACAACCATTATAATTGTCCGATAGTAACTTCCTATCCAGAAGTTATAAAAAACAACATGGATATAATAAAAGAAGATAATATTAATTTTATGAATCCTTTTGTTTCTTTAAATGATAAAAAGAAACTCTATGGTAGGTTATTCGATGAACTTAAGGGCTTCAACATTCCATTTGAGGAAATAAAATCTGCGATTAACAAGGCTTGGGAAGAAAGAGCAAATGTAGAAAAGGATATAAAAGAAAAAGGTAAGGAAGCTTTAGAGTACCTTAGAAAGACTGGCAAGAAGGGCATAGTTTTATCTGGAAGGCCTTATCATATAGATCCAGAAATAAATCATGGAATCCCTAATGTTATTACTGGTTTCGGTATGGCTGTACTTACTGAGGATTCAGTGGCAGATTTGGCAGAAACTCCTAGACCATTAAGAGTTGTGGATCAGTGGGTATATCACTCAAGAATGTATAGAGCGGCTGCTTATGTGGCTACTCAGGAAAATCTTGAACTTATCCAGCTTAATTCCTTTGGCTGTGGATTAGATGCAGTAACTACAGATCAGGTTCAAGAGATATTAGCTTCTAATGGTAAGATTTATACTGTGCTTAAAATAGATGAAGGAAGTAATCTAGGAGCTATAAGGATAAGAATAAGATCCTTAAAGGCAGCTATGGAAGAGAGAGAGAATAGTAATATTAAACCTCATATTGTTCCGCTTGAAAATAACAAAGTTGTATTCACAAAAGATATGAAGCTGATGCATACAATACTTGTGCCCCAGATGTCTCCTATACATTTTCAATTTTTAGAAGAGGCTTTTGGAGAGTCCGGTTACAATTTAGAAGTTCTGCCTTCAGTTGATACCAGTGCGGTGGATGAAGGATTGAAGTATGTAAATAATGATGCCTGCTATCCAACAATAATAGTAGTAGGGCAAGTGATTGAAGCTTTAAAATCAGGCAAGTACGATCTTAACAATGTATCTGTAATGATAAGTCAGACTGGCGGAGGCTGCAGAGCAACTAATTATATAGCTTTTCTTAGAAAAGCCTTAAAGGATGCAGGACTTTCTAATATACCGGTAATATCTTTAAGTGCTATAGGTATGGAGAAAAATCCTGGGTTTAAGATTAGTCCATCACTTTTAAATAAATCCATGATGGCGTTAGTTTACGGAGATCTTCTAATGAGAGTGCTTTATAGAGTAAGACCTTACGAGAAGGTTAATGGATCGGCTAATGCCTTATATGAAAAATGGGTGGAAGAATGTAAAAAATCTGTGGCTACTGGAAGCCACTCTAAGTTTAAAAATAATATTTACAGCATAGTAAATGAATTTGACAGCTTAGAAGTTTTAGATGTAAAGAAGCCTAGAGTTGGACTAGTTGGTGAAATATTAGTTAAATTCCATCCTACGGCTAATAATAATGTGGTTGATGTGGTAGAAAATGAAGGTGCTGAAGCCGTAATGCCTGATCTTATGGATTTCTTAATGTACTGTGCTTATGACGCTAATTTTAAATACGAATTTTTAGCAGGCAGCAAGGTAAGCCAGATAGCTAGCAATGCGGCTATAAAGGGAATGGAATTTTACAGAAAACATATGAAGAAAGCTCTATCTCAAAGTAAAAGATTTACAGCTCCTAAGTCCATAGAAGAATTGGCAGAAGGAGCAAAGGAGATTTTGTCTCTAGGGAATCAAACTGGAGAGGGCTGGTTCTTAACTGCAGAGATGATTGAGCTTATAGAAAGCGGAGTGGAAAATGTTATTTGCATGCAGCCTTTTGCCTGCCTGCCTAACCATGTAACAGGTAAAGGTATGATAAAGGCTCTTAAAAATAAGTATCCATTATCAAATGTGACTCCTGTGGATTATGATCCCGGCGCCAGCGAAGTTAATCAGCTTAACAGAATAAAACTTATGATGGCAACAGCCTTCAAAAATCTTCAGAGCAAAGAAGAAATGTCAGAAGATATAAGCATAAATACTGATGTAGCAGGAGAAAAAATGTAATACTATTGACAGTATATAAATAATGTATATAATATTGTTAGGTATGAATTTTATATAGGACTGTGATAAAGAGGAGTAAGGGTTAGGCACTATTATTGAAGAAAAGTGTTTTCTTCGAAAAGAGAGGGGTTTCTAGGCTGTAAGAATTCCATAGTGTTCCCTGAAGGTAGCTTTTGAGTTTCCTTTCTGAAATAAAAGTAGGATAGGACGGTTTTCTCACCGTTAATATATGAGTGCCCGTTTTGGGAAAAAAGGTGGTACCGCGAGTCTTCGTCCTTTTGGATGAAGGCTCTTTTTTTATTAATTGAAACAGGAGGAATAAACATGGAAGAGAAAATGAATATAGCAACTACATATAATCCAAAGGATTTTGAAGAAAGAATTTATAATACATGGCAGGAAAAGGGTTATTTTACACCAAAGGCTGATAAGAGTAAAAAGCCATTTACTATCGTTATGCCGCCTCCAAATATAACAGGAAAACTTCATTTAGGTCATGCGCTTGATAATACTATGCAGGATATACTTATAAGATTTAAGAGAATGCAGGGTTATAGTGCTCTTTGGCTTCCTGGTGAAGATCATGCAAGTATTGCAACTGAAGTAAAGGTGGAAAATGAACTCTTAAAGCAGGGCATAAAAAAGAAGGAGATCGGAAGAGAAGCCTTTCTTGAAAAAGTTTGGGAATGGACAGATGAATACAGAGAGAGGATAAGACAGCAAATAAAGAAGCTTGGATGCTCAGCGGACTTTACTAGGGAAGCCTTTACCATGGATGAAAACTTAGACAAAGCAGTAAAGCATGTATTTGTTAAGCTTTATAATGAAGGATTAATATATCAAGGAAACAGAATAACTAACTGGTGTCCAAAATGTCAGACAGCTCTTTCAGATGCTGAGATAGAATATGAAGAACAGGAAGGAAATTTTTGGCACATAAAATATCCTGTAATAGGCAGTGAGGAATTTATAGAAATTGCCACAACAAGGCCAGAAACCTTGCTGGGAGATACTGCAGTGGCTGTAAACCCTGATGATGCTAGATACGCTAGCCTTGTAGGTAAGAAGCTTATGCTTCCATTAGTAAACAGAGAGATACCTATTGTAGCAGACAGCTATGTAGATATGGAATTCGGAACAGGGGCAGTTAAAATAACTCCAGCTCATGATCCTAATGATTATGAGGTTGGAAAGAGACATAGCCTTCCGGAAATCAGAGTATTAAATGACGATGGAACTATCAATGAAAATGGTGGCAAATATGCAGGGTTAGATAGATATGAAGCAAGAAAAGCCATTGTTGAGGAGTTGAAAAATCAAGGCTTCTTAGTTAAGATAAAACCTCATGTACATAATGTAGGCTGCCATGATAGATGCGGCAGTGTAATAGAACCGATGATCTCAAAGCAGTGGTATGTAAAAATGGAATCTCTAGCTAAACCAGCTATAGAAGCTGTAAAACAAAATAATACTAAGTTTGTTCCTGAGAGATTTGAAAAAATTTATTTTAACTGGATGGAAAACATACAGGATTGGTGCATATCAAGACAGCTTTGGTGGGGACATAGAATACCTGTGTGGTATTGCAAGGACTGCGGAGAAATTATAGTATCAGAAGAAGCACCAACAAGCTGTTCAAAATGTGGAAGCCATAACTTGGAGCAAGATAAAGATGTTTTAGATACATGGTTTAGTTCAGCACTCTGGCCTTTTTCTACTTTAGGATGGCCAAGAAAAACTGAAGACCTAGAGTATTTTTATCCAACCAATGTTTTGGTAACTGGTTATGATATAATATTTTTCTGGGTTGCTAGAATGATGTTTTCAGGAATACACAATATGGGTAAAGTACCATTTGATACTGTGCTTATTCACGGAATAATAAGGGATAGTCAAGGAAGAAAAATGTCTAAATCTCTTGGAAATGGTGTGGATCCATTAGATGTAATAGAAAACTATGGAGCAGATGCTTTAAGATTTATGCTAGTAACTGGAAGTGCTCCAGGAAATGACATAAGATTTTATGAAGAAAAAGTAGAGGCAGCAAGAAACTTTGCTAACAAGATATGGAATGCTTCAAGATTCGTTATGATGAATTTTGATGAGCAGCTTATGAAAAAATATGAAACCTGCACTGACTATAATTTGGCAGATAGATGGATACTTTCAAGATTAAATACTGTGACTAAGGAAGTGACAGAAAACATAGAAAAATATGAGCTTGGAATAGCTCTTCAGAAGGTATATGACTTCCTATGGGGAGAGTTGTGCGATTGGTACATTGAACTGTGTAAACCTGTATTATACGGAGATGATGAGAAAGCCAAAGCAGTTACATCAAATGTGCTGTACAGAGTATTAACTTCAGGATTGCAGCTGCTTCATCCAGCGATGCCTTTTATCACAGAAGAGATATACACTCATCTTGGGGCAGAATATGAATCTATAACTATATCAAAATGGCCAGAATATGAAGATAAACTTTATGATGAAGAAGCAGAAGAAAATATGTCTTATATTATAGAAGCAATAAAAGCCATAAGAAATGTTAGAACAGAGATGAATGTACCGAATTCAAGAAAAGCAAAGCTTATAGCTTATGTTAAGGAAAATGCTAAAAATGCTTTTTCTGCTGGCAAGATATATTTTGAAAAGTTAGCTTCTGTAAATGAAATTGATATAGTAGAGGATAAGGAGAATATACCTGAAAATGTAGTGTCTGCAGTAACAAAGGGTGCAGAGTTATTTATGCCGCTTTTAGATTTAATAGATGTAGAGAAGGAAATAGAGAGATTAAATAAGGAAAAAGTAAAACTTTTGTCTGAAATTGAAAGAGTAGAAAAGAAGCTAAATAATGCAGGTTTTGTCAGCAAGGCTCCTGAGAGTGTTGTGGCAGAAGAAAAAGCTAAAGGTGAAAAATACAAGGAAATGCTTAAATCAGTTTTAGACAGGATAGATAGTTTGAAATAGGTGATTAATATGAATTATGAAGAAACTATGGCCTATATAACTGAAACCACTAAATTCGGAAGCAATTTAGGCCTTGAAAGAACCTATAAGATTCTAGAGTTTTTAGGAAATCCTCAGGATAAAATAAAATGCATTCACATAGCTGGTACTAATGGCAAAGGCTCTACTTCAGCCATGATAAACCAAATACTTATAGAAAACGGCTATAAAGTTGGGCTTTATATCTCACCATATATAGAATGCTTTGAAGAAAGAATGCAGATAAATAATGTAAATATACCTAAGAATAGGCTTTGTGAAGTTGTGGAAAAAGTATCTGAGGCAGTAAAGAAGGTCGTAGCAGCAGGTTATGATCATCCTACAGAATTCGAAATTATAACCTGTGCTATGTTCCTCTATTTCTACGAGGAAAAAGTAGATTTTGGGGTTATTGAAGTAGGACTTGGAGGAAGGCTTGATTCAACTAATGTTATAACTCCTATCTTAAGTGTTATAACTTCTATAAGCTATGATCATATGAATATACTTGGAAACACACTTGCTGAGATAGCTTATGAAAAAGCTGGAATAATAAAAGAGAAAATTCCAGTTATAAGCTATCCTCAACAGGAGGAAGCACTAGAAGTAATACAAAAAGTTTGCGCTGAAAGAAATGCTAAGCTTACTATAGTTTTCCAAAATTCTGGGGAATTTATAAGAATTGAAGACTATAAGCAGATAATAGAAATAAATACAAAAGTGCAATCTTATGAAATAAAACTTCCTTTGCTGGGGATACATCAAATTAATAATTGCTCAGTAGTTATAAGTGCCATTGAAGCTTTGATTAGCTTAGGTTATAATATTAATGTAGATTCCATGAAATCAGCACTTTTAAAGGTAAAATGGAAGTGCAGGATGGAAGTGCTTGGTACAAAGCCTACTGTTCTTGTAGATGGAGCTCACAACATAGATGGTATTTCAAAATTATCTGAAAGCATAGGCAAGTATTTCAGTTATAAAAAAATGTATCTTATAATAGGAATACTGGCAGATAAGCAGGTTGATGAAATGCTTAGGACTATAACACCTATGGCTTCAAGAGTTTTTGCTGTAACACCTCACAGCGATAGGGCTGAGGAAGCAGATGCACTAAAGGATAGAATAGTGTCTATCAATACAAATGTGGAAGCCTTTATGAATTATGAAGAGGCCTATAAGGAGGCACTTCAATGCTGTGAAAAGGAGGATTTGCTTGTAATATGCGGATCTCTATACATGGTAGGAGATATGAGAAAAATTATAAGGGGAGATGGATGTAATGTACACATATGAAACTAAAGGGGTATGCTCCAAAAAAATTGATTTTGACATAGTGGATAACAAGGTAGCTGAGGTTAGATTTACTGGCGGATGCAATGGAAATTTGAATGGCATATCTAAGCTTATTGAAGGTATGAAGGTGGAAGAAGCCATAGATAGACTTAAAGGAATAAAATGCGGAACAAAAGCTACTTCATGTCCAGACCAGCTTGCCATTGCTTTAGAGCAATGCTGCAATAAATAATTATAATCAAAAGCATAAGTCATTAAAAGAGGTTGCTGCACAACTAGCATTTATATAGTTGTGCAGTGACTTTTTTTATTTGATTTTAAATTTAGAGGTAAAAATTCTTATGAAATTTTATAAAAATAATTATAACGCAGGCAAACATTTCTACATATTATAGTTTTATGAACAGTAGAAAAGTGGTGGGTAAAGTGGATTACTTATTTGTTTGCAATTCAGGATCAGACGATGTATCAAAAATAAATTTGAAAGATTTCCATGAGGACAGTCGAATTCCTATGAATGGAATAGGCGGGAGAATAGGCCCACACGGAATTTGCGGCTGGAAAAGCAATATAATTACTGCTGATAATTATAGTAATAGTATAACTATAATAGATGTATTATCAGAAGAATCTCAAAGTTATTATATTGGTGGATACTGCAATGATATTGCTATTTATAGAAATGAAGCTTTTATTGCTTGCGGAGAGAGTAATGATATAGTTGTTTTTGATCTGCTGTCTGAAAAAGTTGAAGAGGAATTGCCAGTAGAAAATTTGCCTCATTCTGTGGAGCTAAATGCAGAGGGGAATCTAATGGTCACTACCAATATGTTAAGTGACAGTATAACCATAATAGACGCAGTAAAGAGAGAAACTTTAGTGAATATAAAAGTTGGACATTGCCCTACAAAAGCTGTTTTTTCTAGTGATAGCAAATATATTTTTGTATGTGAAAGCAATTTAGGCTCCGAAAAAGGTGGCTTTATAAATATTATCTCTACAAAAACTTTTTCCTCCATAAAGAAAATTCCTGTAGGAAAGGGACCGATTGATATATTTTGTGACAATGTTATTTGCTATATATCAAATTTCCTTGAAGGTTATATAACTTTAATTACTGTTATTGATTTTAATGTGGTGAAAAAAGTATATATTGGTGGAATGCCGAGAGGAATAATAAAAAAAGATAATTTTTTGTATGTGGGTGATAATTATAATGGAAGAATTTTTAGATATAACTTGTTTAATGGAGAAAAAAAAGCCATAGCAGTAGGTAAAGAGCCCACTGGAATGACTACTATTTAATGATTTATTAAAAGTTTCATTATATCATTATATATTTGAGAAGAATTTGATTTCCAATTAGCACACAAATCTATAGCGTGTTTCTTGGTGGGTACATTTACTTTAACATCAATTAATATTATATCATTTTCCATAGCTTTTAGATTTACAATAAAGGTATTGCTTTTCTCTATTGTATAGTCAGAGTAGAGAGAAATTTCACGTTTTATGTTATCTTTAGCTGTTTCGAGATAATTATCGACTTTTAAGATGATATCATCTGGTATTCTGCTTTGAAACATTTCCAATACCTTGGATCCTCTATCAGTAATAGAGAGCAGCTTCTGATTATTTTTATTTGTATAAACTAAAAAATCAGAATCTATTAAATCTGCTAGATATTGCTGGAGAGAAAAATAGTTTACTAAGTTATTTTCAAGTACAATTTGAGTTAGTTGGTTTTTTGAAATAGGTAAATTGATGTTATGCATTATATATAATAAAATCAATTTGCTTTCCGCAAGTTGGCTTATGTCTTCGTACATTCATGGTCCACCCCCAAGTGCTAAAATACTATTAACATTATATCATATAGTTTTTTATATTCAAATGAACTATTTTTATGTGGAAATTGAATATAATTTACAGAGACTATTTTAAGGAGATGTAGTGTATTGATTGTATTTATAAGCCATAGAAAAAAAATAATAAATTCTGCATTAATACTACTTTTGATTGCAGCTGCAATTTTAATTTCAGGGAGAACCTTATCTGCGTTTATGGGACTTCAAAAGAAGGTGCCTATATACTCTGTAGACACAAAAGAGAAGAAATTAGCATTAACTTTTGATGTAAGCTGGAAAGAAGATAATATGGACGAGATACTTGATATTTTGCATAAGTATAATGTGAAAGCAACTTTTTTTATTGTGGGGGTTTGGATAGATGGAAATGAAGAAAAGCTGAAGAGGATATTTGATGAAGGCCATGAGATAGGTAATCATACCAATAGTCATCCAAGCATGCCTGGAATATCAAAAGAAAAATTAGTAAAGGAGATAGATGCTGTAGACGAGAAAATTGAAAAGGTAACAGGAAAAGAAACATCACTGTTTAGGTTTCCAAGTGGCGAGTATAGTGATTCCACCATAGATGTAGTTAGCGGATTAAATAAATATTCTATTCAGTGGGATGTAGATAGTATTGATTGGAGAAACCAAGGGGCCGATATAGAATACAATAGAGTTATAAAAAAAAGTAAGCCAGGCTCCATAATTCTTTTTCACAGCGAAGCAAAATATACTCCAGAGAATTTGCCTAAGATTATTCAATATTTAAAGAACCAAAATTATGAATTTGTAACAGTATCTAACCTAATTT
This sequence comes from Clostridium sp. 19966, assembly GCF_032335695.1. Lineage (NCBI taxonomy): Bacteria > Bacillati > Bacillota > Clostridia > Eubacteriales > Clostridiaceae > Clostridium > Clostridium sp. 19966. Next base: position 47,016 of record NZ_JACTOJ010000006.1, on the reverse strand, counting down.
ATAGAGATAATTACAGAATAGACAGCGCTGGCAAACAAATTTCAAATAAGTAATTGCAATTAAGACTAAAAATGTATTATAATGGAATAGTGATTGGTAATTGATATTTAGCTTATAAATTATAAGCATATATAAAAATAGTAATAATTAAATGATGTGGTGAATAGGTATTATCTATAAGATGAATTTAATGAAAACCAATGGAGAGAGGGGTTCAAATGGATAATTTAATGCTAAATAATAAAATCTATTTAGAAGGAAAGGTGGTATCAGGACTATCTTTCAGCCATGAGATGTATGGAGAGGGGTTCTACATATTCAATCTTGAAGTGCCAAGATTGAGTGATACTAAAGATATACTGGCAATAACAGTATCCGAAAGATTGATAACAGGAATTGGTATAGATGAGGGGAAAGAAGTTATAGTTGAAGGTCAACTGAGATCCTACAACAAATTTGTTGATGGAGCTAATAGACTCATATTAACAGTATTTGCAAGAAATATAGAGCCTTGCATAGAAAGAAGTAAAAATCCAAATCAAATATACTTAGATGGATTTATATGCAAGACACCGGTTTATAGAACCACACCTTTTGGAAGAGAAATAGCAGATATGCTGCTGGCTGTAAATAGGGCGTACAATAAATCAGATTATATCCCAACTATTGCTTGGGGAAGAAATTCAAGATTTTGTGAAACTCTTAAGGTAGGAGATAATATTAAAATTTGGGGGAGACTTCAAAGCAGAGAATATCAAAAAAAATTAACAGAGGAAGAAGTTATAAAAAAGGTTGCTTATGAGGTTTCTATTTCCAAGATGGAAAGAATAAACAAGAACGGAGATACTGTCACCGAAGAAATTAATGATACTCAAAGCGCTATTTAGTTTAGAGGCTTAAATAGTTTAAATAAAAAGGACTGAAATTTACCATAATGGTGAGTCTCAGTCCTTTTTAAACGTTATTTCCTTAAATCATCTAATATTTGAGTCTTATTTTTAGTTTTGTCATCTACAAATTTTATTATTTTTGCAGGGGTTCCAGCTACAACAACTCCTTCAGGAATATCTTCTGTAACAACAGATCCTGCTGCCACTACTGAGCGAGCACCTATTTTTACTCCTTCAAGTATCACTGAATTTGCGCCAATAAGTACATCGTCACCTATTTCGCAAGGAGATTTACTTGGTGGCTCTAGTACTCCAGCAACCACAGCACCGGCTCCTAAATGAACTCTTTTACCTAATTTTCCTCGAGCACCTACTACTGCGTTCATATCAACCATAGTGCTTTCGCCTATTTCTGCTCCGATGTTTATTACAGCTCCCATCATTATTACGGCATTTTTACCTATTACTACTTTATCTCTAATTATAGCACCAGGTTCTATCCTTGCTTCTATATTAGTGAGATCCAGCATAGGTATAGCAGAATTTCTTCTATCGTTTTCTAATTTATAATTACTTATCTTATCTTTATTTTCTTGTAAAAAATTAATGACATCAACACTTTCTCCAAAAAGAACATAAAAATTATTTGAACCAAAAACTTCAATTTCTCCAAATGAACAGTTAGATAAATCGCCATTTATGTAGGCTTTTACAGGAGTCGCTTTTTTGGCTTCTTTTATGTATCTTGCTATTTCATAGGGATCAGTTAAATTGTATTGCATTTTATCAATCCTTTCAAACAATTAAATTATATACAATATGAACATATTTTTTATTATAATCAATAATTTAAGAGAAATAAAGACTAATAACTGGAAGAAAATTTTTATTCTTGATTTGTCTGTTTTTAAATACTATAATTAAAGTTAAATTTTGATTTTTGGGGGAAAATATGAATAGAAATTTAGACTTGATTGAGATATCTGGGATAAGAAAATTTTATAATAAAGTAGTTGAAGTGCCTGGAGCGTTATCATTAACTATAGGCGAACCGGATTTTCCAGTTCCTAAAGAAGTAAAAAAGGCTATGATTGATGCTATAAATAATAATTTGACTAAATATACCTCCAATATAGGGATTGAACCTTTGAGAGAAAGTATCAGCGCATATTTAAGTAAAAACAAAATTAATTATTCAAAAGATGAAATTTGTATAACTGTCGGGGGAAGCGAAGGATTATTTAATGTATTCCAAATGCTTCTTAATCCGGGAGATAAAGTCATTATACCTACGCCTGCATATCCAGCCTATGAAAGCATAGTTAAGCTAATAGGGGGCAATGTAGTAAATTGTCCAGTTAAAGAGGATTTGTCTTTAGATCTAGAGGCTCTTCAAAATCTCATAAGGAATGAGAATGCAAAAGCATTAATTTTATCTTATCCAAGCAATCCTACAGGCAATTGCATGAGTAAAAATGAGTTCGATGTAATAGCTAAGATGTTAGAAAATGAAAATATAGTTATAATTTCTGACGAAATGTATGGTTCTCTATGCTTTAAGGAATACTATTCAATAGCTCAGCATGAAAAATTAAGAGAAAAAACCATACTGGTAGGCGGCTTTTCTAAAATGTTCTCGATGACCGGATTAAGAATAGGATATGTATGTGCTAAAGATGAGTATTTATCTCAAATATTAAAAGTACATCAATACAATGTATCTTGTGCACCATCTATAGCTCAATGGGGAGCGTATGAAGGATTAAACAATGCTATGTACCATGTGGAGCATATAAAGGAAGAATTAAAAAAAAGAAGAGATTATGTATATGGAAGACTGATAGAGTTGGGATTTGATACAATTAAACCAGAAGGCGCATTTTATATATTTCCAAACATAAAAAAATATTCTTTAAATAGTGAAGAATTTTGCGAAAAACTCCTTAAGCAAGCAAAAGTAGCCGCTGTTCCAGGGAGCGCCTTTGGTATAGGAGGAGAGGGGCATATGAGAATATCTTATTGCAGTGGTATGGATGCCCTTGTTGAAGGTATGAATAGAATACAAAATTTTGTTTATACTATAAACAATTGATTGATTCATAATATTTGATTTGCTTTTCAAAGCTAAAAATAAATTTAATAATTATGTATAAAAATTTTAATAAAATGTATATAATATGTATTAATTATTTAAAATTTTAATAACCACTAAAATACCCCAGTTATTAGTTTTCAAAGGTGTTTTTGATGCAAAGCATAAAAAATTATTCATATCATGAAATATAAAAATATGTAAAAAATGTTACAAACCAATGATTTACTACATTGACAGCTAAAAAAAATTATGATAATATGAGTAACAACGAAAGTAAAACTTGCAAAATGCTATGCGTTAAAAATTACCAATCACAATTTGATAAAACATAGTTAATAAATAGAACTATAATTGATAATTTAATAAAAAAATAGCTTTTTTTTGTTAAATTAATCATAATTGGCATTTTCAAAGTAAAAAGCTTTCAATGAAAAGAAATATGTAATAAAATGAAAACTGTGATTCAAGCAAGTCGATAAAGATTCCTAATACTTAAGAGGGGCAAACTCGAATTATAAGGATTAAGGAACATTATCAAATAAATATTTACATAGGGCTTTCATTCAAATTAGAATTTTAGCCTAATAAAAAAAGGGGGAGTAAAAATGAAAGGAAAAAAACTTTTGACTCTTGTAGTTGCAGGAGCAATGGTGTCCACAGCTCTTTTATTCGGTGGATGCTCAAAATCAACAACACCAGATACTACAAAAACAGCGGATACTACTAAGATAGATGCTGATCAGACAATTAATCTAGTGGGGTATGATTATACATCATTAGATAGTGGAAAAGTTAGTGATGCAGAAAGTATAACTGCTATAGGAAATACTCTAGAAGGTCTATATGTTGAAGGCAAAAAAGATGGCAAAATAGTAGAAATACCTGCAGGTGCAGAATCTTACACTACTAACAGTGATAAGACAGTTTACACTTTCAAATTAAGAAAAGATGCAAAATGGTCAGATGGACAACCTGTTACTGCTAAAGACTATGTTTATTCTTGGGAAAGACTTACAAATCCTAATACAGGCAGTGATTATATGACTATACTTGCTGATCTTGGAGTTAAGAATGCAGATAAAATATCAGATCCAGATGTAAAAGCTGACCCTACTACATTGGGAGTAAAAGCAGTTGATGATTACACTTTTGAAGTAACATTAGCTCAGGCTAATCCAGCATTTCAAGCAGCGCTAGCATTTAACTTGCTTGCTCCAATGAGACAGGATATAGTTACAAAGCTTGGAGATAAGTATGGAGTTGATTACAAAAATATGGTTTATAATGGAGCTTTTGTAGTTTCTGATTACCAAAAAGGTTCCAAGTTAGTATTTAAGAAGAATGATTCTTATTGGGATGCTAAAAATGTAAAGCTTCAGACAGCTGTATGCAATATATTAGATGAACCAAACACAATTGTTAAAATGTTTGAAAATGGAGAGCTTGATGTAGCTGGTGCTTCAAAGGATAATATAAAGAAACTTGAAGATGAAGCAAAACAAAAGGGAACTTTTGCAGAAACTACTGGAACAACTCCAAGTACATCATATTATATATTTAACACTACCAATAAATATCTTTCAAATGCTAAGGTTAGAAAAGCTCTTTCTTTAGGATATGACAGACAGACACAGATAAATGCAGTTTGGAAGAGATATATTCCAGCATATGGCTTGATACCACCTGCAATAACTGTTGGTAGCAAGGAATTTAGAGGAGCAACTCCAGAACCACTTAAGAACTCTAAAGATGATGCTAAGAAACTTATGCAGGAAGGTCTTAGCGAACTTGGTATAACTGATGCATCTTCAGTACATTTGAAATTATTGATGGGCCAGAGTTCATCTACAACAACAGCTCAAGCACAGTTCATACAGAATCAGTGGGAAAAACTAGGCATAAAGATTGATATCACTTATTCAGTAGACAGTCCAACTTACTTCAAAGACAGAAGCAAAGGCAACTTTGATGTAGTTTCAGGTGGTTGGGGAATGGATTACAATGAACCAAACAATTTCTTAGGAACATTTGCTTCAACAAGTGGTAACAATAATGGAAAGTATAGCAATCCTAAAGTAGATTCTTTAATAAAAGCAGCTTCTACAGAATTGGATGATGCTAAGAGACTTAAAGATTATCAAGATATTGAAAACACTATAGTTAATGTTGATGCAGCCGTATCACCTTACTTATATCAAGATATTCATAGTTTCAAATATAACTATGTTAAAGGTTTCTATATTCCACAATTTGGACCATACTTCTATTTAAAGAATGTATATATTCAAGGAAAAACAAAATAGTAATAATAGAATATGAATCACAAAACATCAACAGGATTATATCCTGTTGATGTTTGATGTTTAATGCTTCATTGTCTTATGTTGAAAGAGGAGGAAATATTTATATGCTAAAATATATTCTTAAAAGAATAGGATATATGGTGCTTACGCTGTGGATAATAGCTACATTAACTTTTGCTTTAGTTAATGCGGTTCCAGGAGATCCTATAAACAATCAAGCTAAGCAGCTGCCAGAAAGTACTTACAAAGCTATAAGAGCTAAATATCATTTAGATGATCCAATAACCACGCGTTATTTTGATTACCTTAAGGATTTATTACATGGTAACATGGGAGAATCCATAAAATATCCAGGTAAAACTGTTAATGAAATGATAGCACAGGAATTACCTGTATCAGCAAAGTTGGGAATTCAAGTAGTAATAGTTGGACTAGTAATAGGTATTACTATGGGAGTTATTGCTGCTTTTTATAGAAATAGATGGCCAGATTATTTAGTTATATTTATTGCCCTCATTGGAAGCGCAATACCAGGTTTCGTATTGGCACTTTTATTACAATTCTTCTTAGGAGGGAAAATGGGACTACCTACTGCAGGATGGTATTCCACAGGCGGTTGGTTCTCTAACTTAAAATACACTATACTTCCTACAATTGCGTTAGCTGTTGCTCAAATTGCATCTAATGCAAGATTTATGAGATCATCTGTTTTGGATGTAATAAATCAGGATTATATTTTGACAGCCAAATCTAAGGGTGTTAAAAAAGTTTCTGTAATCATGAAGCATATTCTTAGAAATGCAAGTATACCTGTGGTTACAATACTTGGACCTAGAATAGCTAGCATTATAACAGGAACTCTTATTGTAGAGCAGATGTATGCGATACCAGGCCTTGGAAGAGAACTCTTTAATGCTATAAATAATAGAGACTATACTGTTATCATGTCTCTTACAGTTTTCTTTGCGTTCTTATATATAGTTTCTCTATTAGTAGTAGATATTGCCTATGTGCTTATAGATCCTAAGATTAAATTAGCATCGGCGAAGAAATAAAGGGGGATAAAAATGATTCTGAATAAAGATAAATTTAAAATTATTGGTTACAATGAAAATGATTCAGAAGCAATAGTTAGACCCAATATTGGTTATTGGGCTGATGCTTGGAGAAGACTTAAGAAAAATCCAGTGGCAATGGCATCTTTGATCGTATTAGTTGTTGTCACATTGGCTTGTATTATAATACCTTTCCTTTCACCTTACGGTTTAAATGATCAAAATTATGATATTCTAGATAAAAGTGCTAGCATAAAGCATTTATTTGGTACGGATAATCTTGGTAGAGATTTGTTCCTAAGAACTTGGAAGGGCGGAAGAGTTTCACTTATCATAGGCTTTGTTGGTACTTTAGTTGAACTGATAATAGGTCTATTATATGGTGGAATAGCAGGGTACATAGGTGGAAAAGTTGACACAGTGATGATGAGAATCATAGAGATAGTTTCAAGTCTTCCATTTATGTTAATAATAATATTATTATTATTAGTGCTTAGTCCTGGAATCACTACAATAATTATTGCTCTAGTTATAACTGGATGGATGGGAATAGCTAGACTTATAAGGGGTCAGGTAATGCAGCTTAAAAATTCAGAATATGTAATGGCTGCAGTGGCTTTAGGCTCAAGCCCTTTAAGAGTAATATTAAAACATCTTTTACCAAATACCTTAGGAGTAATATTAGTTTATTTATCTTTTGATGTACCTGACTATATATTTTCAGAAGCATTTTTAAGTTATATAGGCTTAGGTATACAATCTCCAAATACTAGCTGGGGTTTATTAATTAGTGAAGGACAGGGTAATTTAACTAACTATCCTCATGAAATATTTTTCCCAACAGCAATACTTTTTGTAACAGTGTTAGCGTTTAATTTATTGGGTGATGGACTAAGAGATGCATTAGATCCTAAGCTACGTCAGTAAGGAGGCATAGTATGGCAAAAATATTAGAAGTTAAAAATCTTAGAGTTTCCTATCATACCTATGCAGGTGAGGTGCAGTCTGTAAGAGGAATAAACTTTTATATAAATGCAGGAGAAACTCTTGCTGTGGTTGGTGAATCTGGCTGTGGAAAGACTGTTACTGCAAAATCACTAATGAGGCTTTTACCTACGCCTCCAGCAGAAATAAAGGAAAGTTCTGAGATAATATATAATGGCAAGGACATTGTTAAGATGTCTGAAGAAGATGTAAGAAAGATTCGCGGGAGCGAAATAAGTATGATATTTCAAGATCCAATGACATCTTTGAATCCTACCATGACAATAGGTAAGCAAATAGCAGAGGGTCTTATAATTCATAAAGGAATGAAGAAGAGTGAAGCCATAGCAGAAGCAGTGAATATGTTAAGACTTGTAAATATACCAAATCCTGAGAAAAGAGTTAATCAATATCCTCATGAGTTTTCAGGCGGTATGAGACAGAGAGCTATGATAGCTATAGCTTTGGCTTGTAGTCCTAAGATACTTATAGCAGATGAACCTACTACAGCTTTAGATGTGACAATTCAGGCACAAATTATGGATTTAATAAAAGATTTACAAGTCAAGCTTGGAACAGCTGTAGTGCTTATAACTCACGATTTAGGTGTTGTAGCGTCCGTAGCAGATAGAATACAGGTAATGTATGCTGGACAGATAGTTGAACGTGGAACTAAGGAAGAAATCTTTAGTAACCCTCAGCATCCATATACTTGGGCGCTTCTTCAGTCAGTGCCAAGACTTGATACAAAACACAAGGATGTACTTTATTCAATTAATGGTACACCTCCTGATTTACTTAAACCTCCTGTAGGATGCCCATTTGCATCAAGATGTGAGTATGCAATGGAAGTATGCAAAGAGGTACCTCCAGAAGAGACTGTTATTACAGATAGCCATAAAGTTAATTGCTGGCTAAAGCATGAGTTGGCACCTAAAGTTAAAAATCCAATAGCAAAGGAAGGTGCTTAAATTGCCAAATAATGAAACTTTAATAGAAGTTAAAAACTTAAAGAAGTATTTCCATGTTGGTAGAAAAGCTACATTAAAAGCAGTAGATGATGTAAGTTTTAGCATAAAAAAAGGTGAAACCTTGGGCTTAGTTGGTGAATCTGGTTGTGGTAAAACTACTTGCGGAAGAACAGTTATGGGCCTTTATGATGCAACTGCAGGAGAAGTTTTAATAGATGGAGTAAATATTCACGCTTTAAGCGGCAAAGAAAAGAAAAAATTTACTAGAGCTGCTCAGATAATATTCCAGGATCCTTATGCTTCCCTAGATCCTAGAATGACTGTAGGAGATATAATTGCAGAAGGAATAGATATTCACGGTATTTATACTGGTGAAAAGCGTATGGAAAGAATTTATCACCTTCTTTCTTTAGTAGGTCTTAATAAGGAGCACGCATCTAGATTTCCACACGAGTTTTCAGGTGGGCAGAGACAAAGAATAGGTATAGCAAGAGCTCTCGCTATTGAACCACAGTTTATCGTATGCGATGAGCCTATATCTGCTCTTGATGTTTCCATACAAGCTCAGGTAGTTAATCTTCTTATTAAACTTCAAAAAGAATTAGGATTAACATATTTATTCATAGCTCATGATTTGTCTATGGTTAGACATATATCTGACAGAGTTGGAGTTATGTATCTTGGAAAAATGATGGAATTAGCTCCAAGTAATGAATTATATGAGAATCCTAAGCATCCATATACTCAAGCGCTTATGTCAGCTATTCCAGTTCCTGATCCAGAGATTGAGAAAACTAGACAAAGAATAATGCTTGAGGGAGAAGTAACAAGCCCAATTAATCCTAAGCCTGGCTGCAGGTTTGCTAGCAGATGTAAATATGCTAAGGAAGCTTGCTTTAAAGAAGAGCCAGTATTTAAAGAGATTGCCCCAGATCATTTTATAGCATGTCATTTATTTTAAAAAAAGGTTGTGCATTGCACAACCTTTTTAATATAGTATTATAATTTAATCACATCATCCATGGAGTAAAGTCCGGTTATCTTATCTTTCATAAATTCACAAGCCTTTAAAGCACCTACCGCAAAAACTTCTCTAGATAAAGCTGTGTGTGTTAATTCTATAGTCTCGCCTTTTCCGGCGAATAAGACTTCATGTTCTCCCACGATACTTCCGCCTCTTACTGCATGTATTCCGATATCATTCTTTTCTCTTTTTTTCATTCCAGATCTTCCGTTAACATAATTTGTAGTTTCATCTAAAGAGTCTCTTATGGTATCTGCTAGAAGCAATGCTGTTCCGCTAGGAGCATCCAATTTCTGATTGTGATGTTTTTCGATGATTTCAATATCAAAATCTCCATAGAGAAGAGGAGATACTTTTTTTAATAAAGAATTTAAAATATTTATACCTATAGACATATTGGCAGATCTAAAAATTGCAATTTCTTTACTGGATTCTTCGATTAATTTTAAATCTTCACTGCTATAGCCAGTAGTACATAAAACTAAAGGCAAGTTTTTTCCTTTAGCAAAAGCAATCAATTTAGAAAGAGAAGATACATTGGAAAAATCTAAAATTACATCAGCTTCACCATTAAAATCATTTATATTATCTAAAATAACATAACCATTTTCACCTGGAAATCTATCTATGCCAACTGCTATTTTCATGTTTTCGTAAGTTTTTATTGTATCGGATACAGCTTTACCCATTCTTCCGTTACAGCCATTTAGAATTATATTAATCATAATTGCCTCCTTAAATTAAGCCATGTATTTTGAGCTGAGATTTTAATTTTAGTAAGTTATTCTCTTCCATGCTGCAAAGAGGTAACCTTAAAGGACCAACTTCTAAATTCATAAGATTCATGGCAGTCTTTATTGGAATAGGATTTGTTTCAATAAATAATGAATTTATAAGAGATAAATATTTAATTTGAAAATCTAGAGCTGATTTTAAATCACCGTTAAAGTAGTTTTCACAAATATTATGAATTTCAGCAGGAAGAATATTTGCTGCTACAGAAATCACTCCTAACCCTCCTAGAGACAGTATAGGAATTATCTGATCATCATTACCAGAGTAAATATCTAACCTGTCGCCGCATAGTTCCTTTATTTTCGCAACTTGGCTTATGTCTCCGCTAGCTTCTTTTATTGCAACTATATTTTTATATTTTAGTAACTGCATAAGTGTTGAAGGTAAGATGTTCATACCAGTTCTAGAAGGTACGTTGTAAAGTATTATAGGAATATTAATACCTTCAGCAATAGCTCCAAAATGATGAACTAGTCCGCTTTGAGTAGTTTTATTGTAGTAGGGAGTTATTATAAGAACTCCATCTACTCCAATTTCTTCAGCCCATTTACTCATTTCTATTGAAGCAGCAGTATTGTTATTTCCAGTACCTGCAATAACAGGTATTCTCTTATTGACTTTGTCTACAGTATATTTTATTGCAGCCTTTTTTTCTTTTTCCGTCATAGTAGATGCTTCACCTGTAGTGCCGCAGATAACTATTGCATCAGTTTTATTTTCTATGTGCCAATCTATAAGTTCGCCTAATTTATCGAAATTAACTCCGTCCTTGTTAAAAGGTGTTATTATGGCTACAGCACTGCCTTTGAATAAATGCATTTATATCCCTCTCTCCTAAGTGTTCTAATGAAATATAATAGTTTCAATACTAAAGTATTAAAAATAATTATAAATGTGATAATTCTTTAATTATGTAAATTCCTAAAGTACCATCAAAAAAATTATATACTGAAAATATTATAAATTCAAATATAAACTGTATAAATAATACCCCTTTGAGAAAAATAATTATTAGTGAAGCTGGGAATATACGAATCGATTCAATAATGTAATTGGAAGGTGATATAATATGACAAAAACTCCTTTAAAAAAAGTAATTAAAGCAAAATTAAAGGCTAATAGAGAATTAACATATGAGGAAAGATTAAGAGAAAAGATTAAATATGAAATAGCAGAAGAATTAGGGCTTGCTGACAAGGTGAAAGCTGATGGGTGGGGAGCGCTTACTTCTGAAGAAAGTGGACGAATAGGCGGAATAATGAATAAAAGAAAAAAGATTATGCATCTTCCCACTAATAAGGAAATAATGTCTAAAAATTAATTCTATATAAATGTTATGTTGACTAAGAATATATTAATAGATAATATATAAGGGGTAAAATAATTAAAGGGGGATGTGCTTTGGATTCCTATGAGAAGTTTGCTAAAATATATGATAGGTTGATATATGAGGATATAGACTATAAAAGTTGGGCAAAATTTATATTAGATTTAAATTTAAAGCTTGATATAAATAAAGAAAATTATTTAGATATAGGCTGTGGGACAGGTAATATGGCAGCAGAAATCTGCTCAAGCTTTAAAAATTGTTTTTGCGTAGATATATCCGAAGATATGCTTATGATAGCTCAAGAAAAGTTCAGAGAAAAGAGGTTAATGGCTAATTTCATATGTCAGGATATGAGGGAGTTAAAACTTAATAAAAAGTTTGATTTAATTACATGTTGCCTTGATTGTACAAATTATTTGGCTGAAGAGGGGGATTTAGACACCTATCTTAATAAAATATATGAGCTTCTTAAAGATGATGGCATATATATTTTTGATATAAATAGCGAATATAAACTAAGAGAAGTAATGGGGGAAAATATATTTTCCTATAATGAAGAGGATGTAGTATATCTATGGGAAAATAGAACTGTAGAAAATATAGAAGAAATGTATCTTACATTTTTTATTCAATCTCATGGCAGTACATATGAAAGATTCGAAGAGATTCATAGAGAAAGAATATACTCCCAGGAAGAAATAACAGCATCAGTAGAAAAAAATAATATGAAGGTTTTGTACAAGTTTCAAAATTATACTTTTGGAAATGTAGACAGTAAAACTCAAAGAATAACCTATGTGGTTTCAAAAAAAGGAAAGGATGAATAAAATGGGTGATAAACTTATTATAGGCACGGCTTCTAATGCTTATGTTAGAATTATAGCTGCTGAAACTACAGAGCTAGTAAAAGAAGCGTGCAAAATTCACAACTGCAGTGCTACAGCATCGGCGGCTCTAGGAAGAATGGCTACAGCAGGTGCACTTATGGGAGCTATGCTTAAAAATGATAAAGATGTGCTTACGCTTCAGGTAAATGGAAAGGGTATAGCTGGTAATGTGGTTGTAACAGCTTATAGCAATGGAAATGTAAAGGGATATATAGGAAACCCTTCAGCTGATTTGCCTCCTAATAGCAAAGGAAAACTAGATGTGGGGGGGATTATAGGCACAGATGGGAATTTAACTGTCATAAAGGATATGGGATTAAGAGACCCTTATGTGGGTCAAATTCCTCTAGTGAGTGGAGAAATAGGAGATGATTTAACTTATTATTTTGCTATGTCTGAGCAAACTCCTTCTGCAGTGGCTCTTGGGGTATTGGTAGATAAAGATTTGTCCGTATTATGCAGCGGAGGCTTTATTATTCAAATGATGCCTGGTGCAGATGAGCTATTAGCAGATTTATTAACTTACAGAATACAAGAAATGCCTCATATTACGTCTATGCTGACATCGGGAAAAACCATTGAAGATGTAGTAAGTTATGTGTTTGAAGATATAGACTTTAAAATACAAGAGCAGAGACAAATAGCCTATGAATGTGATTGCAACAGAGAAAAAGTAGAAAAAGCTTTGATTAGCATAGGCAAAAAAGATCTTCAGGAAATATACGAGGAAGGTAAAACTGAGGAGCTTAAATGTCACTTCTGCAATAAGAGCTATTCCTTTACCCATGAGCAGATAGGTGAAATTTTAAAGAATATATAGATTCATTGTAGAAGTAATAAGTAAGAGATAAAAAGTAATAGTTTATGTTGAAATTCTATCTTTTAAATTCTAAACTTTTACTTCTTACTTTTTACCTCTTAACTGTTCTTGCCTATTATCTATTGAGAAATTTAATAGTTCAATCATAAAATATTAAATTTTTGAATTAAAATAGTTGACAATAATTGAAACAGCAATTATAATATTATTTGTCTTGAAAAACTAATGGGCGCATAGCTCAGCTGGGAGAGCATCTGCCTTACAAGCAGAGGGTCACAGGTTCGAGCCCTGTTGTGCCCACCATTAGTACATATGGCCCAGTGGCTCAGTTGGTTAGAGTGCCGGCCTGTCACGCCGGAGGTCGAGGGTTCGAGTCCCTTCTGGGTCGCCATATGGCCAGATAGCTCAGTCGGTAGAGCAGAGGACTGAAAATCCTCGTGTCCCTGGTTCGATTCCTGGTCTGGCCATTTTTTTATGCGGGAGTGGCTCAGTGGTAGAGCGTCACCTTGCCAAGGTGAACGTCGCGAGTTCGAATCTCGTCTTCCGCTTTTAATTTAATAGGGCGCTATAGCCAAGTGGTAAGGCACGGGTCTGCAACACCCTCACCCCCAGTTCAAATCTGGGTGGCGCCTCCATATAAAAATAGCTTATACCAATATTGGTATAAGCTATTTTTATATAAATTAATTTTAGATACACATCAAAGTACCTCTATCGCTCAATTTGTCATCGGAAAGGCAATAGGCTTCGATATTGTGCTTCCTTAGAAAATGCTTGACCTCACTTCCGTATTTATAACGATTTATGTTGCCAAAGAAAGCTAAATTGTTATAATCTAAAAGCCCACAGGCACCGCCTATAAAGCCATAAGCTAAATCAGGCAGTAAAATATCTCCGGGGGGCAGAAATAAGACTTCAACTTTATTTTCTAATAAAGCTTTAGCTATGCATTTGTCGCTAGTCATTACGGCATTTTTGCTTATTATAGCTGTGGAACATTTTGTATAACCTTGATTTACAGAAATTCTTTTTATGCTAGAATTTAAACTATCTAAAATAGTTTTATCGGTATACTTCAAGTTATGCATAAATAAGTCACCTAATATAACACAGTTCAATATTATATCAAGAGGATATTTTTCTGTTAATGAGGCATTGGATAAAAGTATATTTATATGCTTTTCCTTCAGAGAATGAACTAATTTTGGATCTAAATTTTTTTGAACAATGATATTTTTTTTATTTAATATAAATAATTGCATATCGGGATGCCCGCATACGGCTGAATAAAGGTTATCACAAGGAGGGCATAATAAAATATCTAAATTTAGTTTTAAAAGAGAGGAGATTTCCTCGTCTGAAATTCTAAAATCAACAATGCAGGTATTAATAGATCTCATCACCTTTCGCTAAAAATATATAAAAAGAAGGTATATACCTTTAGTTTACATTGTGAATGTAGCTAATTCAAATGTTTTGTTCTAGTTTAACTTATTTTGTCGATTATTATACAAAAGTTATTGAATATACATTCATATAAAACACATACTATTTCTGAAAGGAGTGAGGTTAATGCTGCTGCTTACTATAGTATATCAGGGTGAAAATGACTTAGTTTTTAAGCTTAATGAACTCAAAGAATATTTTAAAGAAAAAAATGTGATTTTAGGAATATCAGAGAGTATAGAAAAAGATACTCATTTTATAAAAATATTCTGCGGTGATGATAACATCACGGATAAGTTTAAAAAGACTTTTCTCCATTATGTAGCAAATATAGTATTTAAAATATTGATATCTGAATTCTATGACAGAGAGATGACCAATTTAGTCAGTGATAACTATTTTTTTCTACAGCAAGATGAAATTAGAGATATAGAAATAATAACCATGAAAATGCTTAAAGAAGAAAATTTTCAGATGGATGATACAGGTATATACTGCATGAATAGAAAAAATAATATTATCAGGAATATAATTGGATGTATTGAAGAAAATAATCAAATTAATATAAATGGATTTATGACTTTTAGATTGAACTGTATGAGAAATGATATAGAGGCAATAATAGATAAGGTTGTTGATAAGTATATGATTGAAAAAGAATATACAGAATTCATAAGGCTGCTAAAATATTTTGTGGATTTTCAAGAAAGTAAAATGGCGGAGATAAACATTGTCGTTGATATTAATGGGAAATATAATGTTTTGGACTCTAAAGGAAAAGAAGCCTTCGACGAATTTTTAAACGATATTGATAAGGATAAAATCTTAGATAATAATGTTGAGGATTTAATAATAAGTGGGCTTATAACCAATTCTCCAGAAAAGATAAATATATATGGATTGAAAAATTGCCAAAATAAAGAATTTATAGATACTATTAAAAATGTGTTTACAGATAGAGTGAGCATTATGAATGAAGATAATATGTATAAACATAGAGTTACAGAAAAAATAAAATAAATATTGACAATAAAAATTTATCAGTGTATAATACTCTATGTTAAGAAGAAACAGCCGTTTCTCACCTTACGGTAGGACTGTTAAGGTTACTTTTATGATTTTGATTATAGAGGCGGCTATTGAGCCGCCTTTTTATTTGCTTTAAAAACCAGATGTGAACTTCTATATTAGATTTTGCAGTTTTTACTCTAAAAGTTGTTTGAAACACTTTTAATACATAAAGTCGCACATCTATGATACGGCTGTATATAAGCCTGTGCTAAAATTAATATTAGGCAAAGGTTTAATAATAGGATATTAATTATTTTAAGACGATATGATTCTAAAAGCTTAGAATAGTATATCTAAAAAAATTTTTGGAGGTGAAAGGCTATTAGCAAAAATTTTATAGTAAATGAGGAAATCAGAGAAAAAGAGATTAGATTGATTGACAGCCAAAATGTGATGTTAGGTATAGTATCTAGCAATGAAGCATTGAAAATGGCTGTAGAGCAGGAATTAGATTTAGTAATGATATCACCTAATGCTGTTCCGCCAGTGTGCAAAATAATGGATTTAGGAAAATATATCTATGAACAATCTAAAAAGGATAAAGAAGCTAAGAAAAAACAAAAGGTTGTTAATCTTAAAGAAGTAAGACTTAGCCCAACTATAGAAGAGCATGATATCGAAATAAAGGCTAACAATGCTAGAAAGTTTCTTTTAGATGAAGATAAAGTAAAAGTTACAGTAAGATTCAGAGGAAGAGAAGCTGACTACTCATATATAGGACATAAGATACTTGAAAGCTTTGTTAATAAAGTTCAAGATGTAAGCGTGGTTGAAAAACCTGCGAAACTTGAAGGAAAGAACATGATATTAATTTTGGCTCCAAAAAGAGCTTAAACCTGGGAGGAGGATTTATAATGCCAAAAATGAAAACCCATAGAGGTGCAGCAAAAAGATTTAAGAAAACAGGAAGTGGAAAATTAAAGAGAGCTAAAGCTTTCAAAAGCCATATATTAACTAAGAAGAGCTCAAAGAGAAAGAGAAATCTTAGAAAAACTGGTTACGTTTCTACAACTCAAGAAAAAACAATGAAGAAATTATTACCATATCTATAATAGGGATAAGTAAAGGAGGTATATTAAATGGCAAGAGTTAAAAGAGCAATTAATTCACATAAGAAACATAAAAAAGTACTAAAGCTTGCAAAGGGATACTATGGTGGTAAGAGCAAGTTATTTAGAACTGCTAATGAAAGTGTTATAAGAGCATTAAGAAATGCTTATGTTGGAAGAAGATTAAAGAAGAGAGATTTCAGAAAGCTTTGGATAGCTAGAATAAATGCTGGAGCAAGATTAAATGGATTATCTTACTCAAGATTTATGAATGGTTTGAAGTTAGCTGGCGTTGATATAAATAGAAAAATGTTATCTGAAATAGCTATTAATGATCCAAAAGGGTTTACTGAATTAGTAAATGTAGCAAAAAGTCAGTTAAATGCATAAGATAAATGCGGCAAGAGTCGCATTTTCTTTTTTTATATAGACTTTGAGGAGGCATATTTTGAATACTATAACCAGTAAGGATAATCACTTATTTAAAGATGCTAAAAAACTAAAGGAAAGAAAATATAGAGAAGAAAAAGGAAAATTTATAATAGAAGGAATTAGATTTGTTGAAGAGGCTGTGAATGCTAATGCATCTATAGATAAAATATTTGTAAGTAGTTCTTTCTCACAAAAAAATAAAATCTTTAAATGGAATGATTATGACACATATGAACTGAAAGATGTTCTTTTTAAAGAACTATGCAGTACAGAGAATCCTCAAGGAATTGCAGCTGTTGTCAATGCAAAGAATGAGGCTATATCCAGTGGTGATGGTATATATGTGCTTGTAGATAAGTTACAGGATCCAGGTAATATGGGCACTATAATAAGAACAGCACATGCAGTAAATGCTTCTGGAGTTATATATACGGCTGGAACTGTTGATCCTTATAATGATAAAACTTTAAGATCTACCATGGGATCGATTTTTTATATTCCAGTGATGAAAGATGAAAAATTTGAATTCTTATCGAAGCTTAAAAGAGATGGATATTTATTAGTGGTAAGTGCTCTTGATGCTCAGGAAGATTTTTATGAACTGGATTATACTTCAAAAACAATAATTGCAGTAGGAAATGAAGGCAATGGAATAAGTGATGAAGTGCTTAGTAAAGCGGATGTAAAGGTTAAAATACCTATGCCAGGCGGGGCTGAATCATTGAATGCATCTGTGGCTGCTTCTGTAATGCTTTATGAAGTATTAAGACAAAATGTTAAAAAGGCTTGAAAAAAGTCTGTTATATGATTATAATACTATTAAATAAAGATTTAATGCATTGATGAAGAGAGTAGATATTGAATTGTTACCAGGGATAAAAGGTCATGGACTGAGAGCCTTTTTTAATAGGAAGATATTGAAGTTCACTTCGGAGCACTAATTGTGAAATTTATTTAAATTTAGCAATTAGCGGTTAATACCGTTATTATAACTAAGAGAACAGAGAATAATCTGTTAATTAGGGTGGTACCGCGGAATATCCGTCCCTTTTGGGGCGGTTTTTTTATGCTCTTTTTTATAATACAGTACATAAATTTTGAAAAATATTTAAATTAGGAAGGGAGATTTACTATGAAAGAAAAGTTAGAGGTCATAAGGAAGGCAGCATTAGACGAAATAAAGTCCTCTGTGGATAGTGCTGTGCTTGAGAATATAAGAGTAAAATATCTTGGCAAAAAAGGTGAACTTACTACTATATTAAGAAGTATGGGAAGCTTAAGCGCTGAGGAGAGACCTGTAATTGGAAAGCTGGCTAATGAGGTTAGAAGTTCTATTGAAGAATCTCTAGAAAAAATAGTAACATCCATAAAGAATAAGGAAAAAGAAAATACTCTTAAGAATGATATTATAGATATATCACTTCCAGGTAAAAAACAGGTGATAGGGAAAAGAAATCCTTTGGAACAGACCTTGGAAAGAATGAAAGAAATATTCATATCTATGGGCTTTTCAGTAGAGGATGGACCTGAAATCGAGCTTGATTATTACAACTTTGAGGCTTTAAACATTCCTAAAAATCATCCAGCTAGAAGTGAGCAGGATACATTTTATATAAATGATAATTTAGTTTTAAGAACTCAAACTTCTCCTGTTCAGATAAGATATATGGAGAATAATAAGCCACCGATAAAGATGATATCGCCAGGAAAGGTTTTTAGATCAGATGCTGTAGATGCTACGCATTCACCTATATTCTTTCAATTTGAAGGGCTTGTAGTGGATAAGGGAATAACTTTTGCAGATCTTAAAGGTACTCTAGATACCTATGCTAAGAAGATGTTTGGAGATAAAATAAAAACAAGATTCAGACCGCATCATTTCCCATTTACAGAACCTTCAGCAGAAATGGATGCTTCCTGCTTCGTGTGTGGAGGAAAGGGCTGCAAGGTATGTAAAGGAAGTGGATGGATTGAAATATTAGGCTGTGGTATGGTTCATCCCCAGGTATTAAGAAATGGAGGAATAGATCCAGAGGTTTATAGCGGATTTGCTTTTGGTATGGGCGTAGATAGAATGGTTATGCTCAAATATGGTCTTGATGACATAAGACTGCTTTATGAAAGTGATATGAGATTTTTAAATCAATTCTAGGAGGTATATTTTATGAAAGTTCCAGTTAGATGGTTAAAAGATTATGTTAATGTTAATATATCACCGGATGAAATAGGAGATAGACTTACCTTATCCGGTTCAAATGTAGAAGAAGTAATAAAAGGCGGAGAAGAGATCCAAAATGTGGTTACTGGCAAGATACTAAAGATAGAGCCTCATCCAGATGCAGAAAAATTAGTAGTATGCTCTGTAGAGGTAGGACAGGAAGAACCAATACAAATAGTTACAGGCGCTAAGAATATGAAAGAAAATGACATAGTTCCAGTAGCTCTTCATGGTGCATCTCTTCCTGGTGGAATAAAAATAAAAAAAGGGAAGCTTAGGGGAATAGTATCTAATGGAATGATGTGTTCAGAAGAAGAACTTGGAATAGCAACTGAAAATCCAGTTCATGGTCTCATGATACTTCCTGAAGATACGGAAATTGGAGTGAATATAAAAAGAGTACTGGATTTGGAGAATGCAGTTATTGATTTTGAAATAACTTCTAATAGGCCTGATTGTCTTAGCGTAGTAGGAATAGCAAGGGAAACTGCAGCTACTCTTGGATTAAAATATAGTTTACCAGATACAAAATTTACAGCATCAGCTGGTAAGAATGTTAAAGATTTTGTAAATGTAGCTATTAAAGATTCACTATGCAAAAGATATATGGCTAGAGCTGTATTTAATGTAAAAATAGGTCCATCTCCAGAGTGGATGAGAGAAAGGCTGATTGAAGCAGGGGTTAGACCTATAAATAACATAGTCGACATAACAAATTTTGTAATGTTAGAGCTGGGTCAGCCTATGCATGCCTATGATAAGAGAGAAATCTCTACAGGAAATATAATAGTAGAGAGGGCTAAAAAAGGAGAAAAATTTGTAACCTTGGATGAAGCTGAAAGAGAACTTTCAGAAAATGTATTATGCATAAAGGATGGAAAAACAACTATCGGTATAGCTGGAATAATGGGTGGACTTAATTCTGAAATAAAGGATGATACTACTGAGGTTGTATTTGAAAGTGCCAGCTTTGATGGAACTAATATAAGAGTATCTTCTCAGGCTTTAGCACTTAGAACAGAAGCATCATCAAGATTTGAGAAAGATATAGATGAAGAAACAGCTAGACTTGCTTTAGATAGAGCTTGCTATTTGGTAGAACTTTTACAGGCTGGTACAATAGCAGAGGGAACCATAGATATATATGAAAACCCAAAACAAGAAAAAAGTCTAACTGTAGATGGTCCATGGATAAATGAGTTTTTAGGAACAGATATTCCATTGGAGGAAATGAAAGAGTATTTAGATAGATTAGAGCTAAAGACTGAGGTAGAAGGAAACTTATTGAAAATAGAAGTACCTAACTTTAGGATAGATATTAATATAAGAGAAGATATCGCTGAAGAAGTTGCTAGAATATATGGATATGACAAGGTGCCCACTACAATAATAAGCAGTAACTCTACTAAGGGCGGAAAAAATATAAAACAGCAGACGGATGATAAGGTTATAGCAGCTATGATGGCTAGCGGCTTAAACGAATCTATAAGCTATTCCTTTGTAAGTCCAAAAGTTTTTGATAAAATCTGCCTGCCTGAAAATCATGAGCTTAGAAAAGTGGTGAAAATTAAAAATCCTTTAGGAGAAGATTATAGTGTTATGAGAACCTCCATGATACCTTCAATGATGGAGAGTCTTTCAAGAAACTATTTAAGAAGCAATGAAGAAGCTTATTTATTTGAAATGGGGAGAATTTATATACCATTAGAGGATGAAAATATTCTTCCGATTCAAAAAAATGTACTTACAATAGGTTTCTATGGCAATGCAGACTATTTAAATCTAAAGGGTATAATTGAAAATCTTTTAGAGGTTTTAGGTATCGAGGATTATTCAGTAGCAAGAGAGAGCGAAAATCCTAGCTATCATCCTGGAAAAACTGCTTCTTTATATATTAAAAAAGAAAAAGTAGCTACATTAGGAGCTGTACATCCGGATGTATGTGAAAATTATGAATTAGATAAAGAAGCTTATATAGCTGAGATAGATTTAGATACACTATATAAATATGCTAATTTAGATAAAAAATATACACCGCTTCCTAAATATCCTGCAGTAACTAGAGATATAGCTTTACTAGTAGATGATTCTGTACTTGCAACAGATATCGAAAGTACTATTAAAAAGCAAGGCGGTAATTTAGTAGAAAAGATTAAGCTATTTGATATCTATAAAGGAAAGCAAATACCGGCAGGTAAGAAATCAGTGGCTTATTCCATAGTATATAGGGATGAAAATAAAACTCTAGTAGATGCTGAAGTTAATAAAGTTCATGATAAAGTATTAAAAGCATTAGAATTTAAATTAGGTGCTCAACTTAGATAGTATAATTGGAATTTACACAACTAAAAAGATTTCTGTTGTGTAAATTCTTCAATATATATTTAATATAATTGTAGTTTATGTTAAAATATATAATAAACATTATCTAAGAGGGTGTTTTGCATGAATGTAATTACAGTTAATATAAATGGGGTTGAATATAATTTAAAAGGAGAAGAAAAGGAAGAGTACTTACAAAAAGTTGCGGGATATGTGGACAAAAAAATTAAACTTATACTAGAAAACAATCCTAAGCTTAGTGTGACTTCTGCTGCTGTATTATCTACAGTTAATGCTGTAGATGATCTTTTTAAATGCGACTCAGCGTATAGAGATCTTTTAGATGAGCTAGAAGAATTAAAGGTATTAAAGAAAAATTTATCATTGCAGTTAAAAGACTCTAAGGAAGAAGTAGATAAGGTAGAGGAAGAAAAAAAACAGCTGTTAGCTAAGGTCAATTCTCAGGATGAAAATATTTTAAAAGATAAAGATACAGAGATTGATAAACTTAAAGAAGAGCTTTCCAAGCTTAGAAAGGAAGCAAAAGAAGCTGAAGACAAATGTTTGAAATATAAAGAAGATAACAGGGAACTAAAATTTCAGCTGCAAACTGCTAAGTTTAAGGTTATAGATCTTCAAAATAAATTAGTTGATAAACAAATAGATTTGGTTAAAGCCAAGAAGATTAAAAATCCTCTTTTGAATGAAAACAAATAATAAAAGCCCATGTCATATATTGTGACAATGGGTTTTTGTTATTTATTATCCTATAAAGTGGCTTATAAACTAATAATATGATATTATATAAGCTGTATCAGATTTTTATAGGGTTTTATTTAAATAGGAGAGATGATTGAGATGAATAAGAAAATAGAGTTATTAGCTCCTGCTGGAAATTTAGAAAGTATGTATGCAGCCGTTTCTAATGGTGCTGATGCCATATATATGGGGGGAAGCAAATTTTCTGCCAGGGCCTATGCTCAAAATTTCACTCTAGAAGATATGAAATCAGCAGTAGATTATTGCCATATCTATGGTGTGAAGGTGTATATTACGGTAAATACTTTAATAAAGGATTCTGAGCTCAAAGAGGCTATTGAATATATAAAACATATGTATGAAATGGGAGTGGATGCTCTTATAATACAGGATCTAGGTCTTCTAAATATTATGCAGAGTCAATTTAGTGACTTTGAAATACATGCATCTACTCAGATGACTGTGCACAATAAAGAAGCTTGTGAGCTTTTAATAGATAACGGATTTAAAAGGATTGTGTTATCAAGAGAATTAAGCTTAAAGGAAATAACAGAAATATCTAAAGACTATGAAACAGAGATATTTGTCCATGGAGCGCTTTGCGTATGCTATTCTGGACAATGCCTTATGAGCAGCATGCTTGGAGGCAGAAGTGGGAATAGGGGAAGATGTGCTCAAACCTGCAGACTCCCATATAAACTTATAAATAATAGTAATCAAATACAAAGGTCTGGGTATCTTTTAAGTCCTAAGGATATATGTACTTTAGCAGATATAAAATCCATAATCCAGGGTAATGTTAGTTCTCTGAAAATCGAAGGAAGAATGAAAAGGCCTGAATACGTGGCTGGAGTGGTGTCCACCTATAGGAGGGTTATAGATAGTTATTATGATAATAACTGGAGTAACGACTTAGAATATGAAAATAAAAGACTTCTTCAGCTGTTTAACAGGGAAGGTTTCTCAAAGGCATATCTTTTTGGCAATACAGGAAAAGATATGATGGCTTATGGAAATCCCAAAAACACTGGAGTACCTATAGGAAAAGTATTGGAAGATGGTTCCATAAAGCTTTTAGAAGCTATTAGTGTAAAAGATGGTATAAGAGTAGATGAAAGCGGAACCATAGTAAATAAAATACTAAAAAATGGAGTAGAGATTGAAAAGGCGGCAGAAGGTACGATTGTAAAATTGCAGCCTAAGATATTTAAGAAAAATGATGTAGTATATAAGACTAATGATAATCAATTTAATGAAGAATTAAAAGAAAGTTTTAAGGACAAATATATTAAAAAATTACCTTTAGATGTAATTGTGAATTTTGAAATAGGAAAAAATATTGTTATAGAAACTAATTATTTAGGTAAAGAATATATTGCTAGCGGCAGTAAAGTGGAAAATGTTCTTAAAAAACCCGTTTCGAAAGAATTCTTGGAAGATAAAATAAAAAAAACAGGTAATACGCCATTTATCATCAATAGAATCCAATTTATAAATATTGAAGAAGGATTTTTATCAGCTGCAGCAATTAATGATGTGAGAAGAGAGCTTCTGAAAAATATAGAAGAGGATATCACAAGTAGCCATAGAAGAAATTATATTTGCAAGGAACTTACTTTAAAGCATAAATCAAAGGATAAAAATAAGGTGAGCGGAGTCCTGTTTATAGCTTCTACTTATGAGCAATACGAAGCGCTTAAAGACCTAAATGTAGATAACCTGGCAATAGATTTTTTTAGGAAGGGAAAGGATTCTATAAAAATAGGAAGTATAGATATACAAGGACTTTACTTAAAGATTCCTAATATTATAAAGGAAGAATTTGGATATGTGCAAGACCTTATAGAAAAAAATCTTCACAGAATTAAAGGGATAATAACAGCTAATTTAGGAATTATAAAAATATTTAGCGGCAAAACAAGCATAATTGGAGATTATAAATTGAATATTTTTAATAGCGGTGCTGCACAATTTATTGAGGAATACTGTGATAGTGCATCTCTAAGTTTGGAACTAAACAAAAATGAAATATATAATATAGGTAAAAAAAATAAAAAGCTTCAATATCTAATTTATGGTAAAATAGAACTTATGGTAAGTGAATATTGTCCCATAGGAAGTATAGCAGGCGGAAAAACAGCTGCTTCTAAATGCAGTCAGCCTTGTTTAAATGGTAAATATTATCTTAAAGATAGGATGAGCGAAGACTTCATAGTATGTACAGACATATATTGCAGGAGCCATATATATAATAGCGTGCCAATAAATCTGACTGAACAGATAAAGGAATTAAAAGATCTTGGCATGGATAGTTTTAGAGTAGACTTTATAGATGAAAACTATGAAGAAACAAAAAAAATAGCTCTAGCAATTAAGGAAAACAAGGTTTTCCAAATGGATAAATTCACTAGAGGGCATTATAAAAGAGGAGTAGAGTAAAATTTGCATTTTGTAGTATAGGAGTTGATATACATGGATGAAAAAGCTTTAAGAGTATTAGAACTTGGCAAAATAAAAGAAAAAATAAAATATTATGCCCAAACTGCTGCAGCTAAAGAACTAATAGATAATTTAAAGCCTTACGAAAATATATATGACATGAGAGAGAGACTTCAGGAAACTAAAGAAGCCTTAGATATATACATTAAGAAAGGCGCAGCTCCCTTTGAAGGCGTTTATGATGTAAGAGATGGATTATCAAGGGCTGAAAAGGGTGCCAGTCTAGGCTGCAGCGAGATATATAGGATAGCTAATATATTATCTGCTACAAGAAGACTAAAAGAATACGTTATACATAAGGATGAAGAAGAGCCTTATGAAGCTTTAGAAAATATTTGTGAAGGCATAGTTCCTTTTAAGAAGTTAGAGGACGAGATATTGTCTGCTATTATAGCCGAAGATGAAATTAGCGATAGAGCCAGTGAAACCTTATATTCTGTGAGGAAAGAACTTAAAAATAAAAATTCATCTGTTAAGGATAAGGTAAATGAACTTATTAGGAAGTACTCTAAATATCTTCAAGATAATCTTTACACTGTAAGAGGAGATAGATATGTAATACCTGTAAAATCAGAGCATAGGGGTTCAGTTCCTGGACTAGTTCATGACCAAAGCTCTACAGGGGCTACTTTATTTATAGAACCTATGAACTTAGTGGAACTAAATAACGATATAAGAGAACTCATGCTAAAAGAAAAGGCTGAGATAGAGAGGATACTCTCAAATTTTTCGAAAAAAATTGCGAGCAACATAAAAGTTATAAAAAATAATGCTGATATATTATGGGAAATGGATTTTATATTTTGCAAGGCTAAGTATGCTTACCATATTAATGCAACCTGCCCTATAGTCAGCGAGGATGGAAGCTTCTATATAATTAAAGGAAGACATCCTTTGATAGAAGAATCAAAAGTGGTGCCTATAACTGTGAGTTTAGGGAAAGAATATACATCTTTAGTTATAACAGGCCCTAATACTGGAGGAAAAACAGTTACATTAAAGACTATAGGACTTATTCATTTAATGGCTATGAGTGGAATATTAATACCGGCTGGTGAAAATTCAGTAGTTAGCTTTTATGAAAAGATTTTTGCCGATATAGGAGATGAGCAGAGTATAGAACAGAGCTTATCAACTTTTTCTTCACATATGAAAAATATAGTAAACATCATGGATAAAGCGGATAAAAATACTTTAGTTTTATTCGATGAACTTGGAGCAGGAACTGATCCGGTGGAAGGAGCAGCTCTTGCGGTTGCAATTCTTGAAAATCTTAGATCAAGAAGCACTAGGATTATAGCGACAACTCACTATAGTGAGCTCAAAGGTTATGCTCTCAAGACCCAGCATGTGGAAAATGCCTCCGTTGAATTTGATGTGGAAACTCTTAGACCTACCTATAAGCTTTTGGTGGGGATTCCAGGTAAATCTAATGCTTTTGAAATATCTAGAAGATTAGGTTTGGAAGACTATATAATTGAGGAAGCTAGAAAGAATATATCCAGTAATGCTTTAGTATTTGAGGATCTTATTATGAATCTTCAAGAAAAAAGTATTGAAGCCGAAAAGAATGCTCATGAAACCTCAGTACTAAAAGCGGAAACAGAAAAAATAAAATTGAAATATCAAGAAAAATTATATAATCTGGAAAAGCATAGAGAAAATATTATGCAGAATGCCCAAAGAGAAGCTAAGTCTGTTTTGAGAGATGCTAAAGAAGAAGCAGATTTAGTAATGAAAAATGTAAGAGAATTAGAGAAAATGGGTTATGATGGTGATATAAGAAACAAACTTGAGAATGAAAGAAAAAGGCTAAAGGATAAGCTTGAAGGTATTTCTAGCAAAGACAATAGTACTAAGACTGATGAGGGAGAGCATATAAAGAATGTAAAAGTCGGTGAGGAAGTTATGCTTTCATCATTAAATCAAAAGGTTACCATATTAACACTGCCAGATAATAAAGGAGACTTACAGGTGCAGGCAGGCATAATGAAAGTAAGTGTTAATATAAAGGATCTTAGAGCTTCAGGAAAAGTAAAAACTAATACTAAAGTACCTAATTCTAAAAGAGAATTGAAGTTGAATTTAAGAAGTGTGCCTATGTCTATAGACTTAAGAGGACTTGATGCAGAAGATGCTATATATAATGTAGATAAATATTTAGACGATGCATATATGGCAGGGCTTACAGAGGTCACAATAATACATGGGAAGGGAACTGGAGTGCTGAGAAAAGCAGTAAATGATTTGCTGAAAAGTCATCCTCATGCTAAAAGCTATAGATTAGGAGCTTTTAACGAAGGTGGAAGCGGCGCAACAGTGGTAGAATTAAAATGATACTTATAAGTGCATGTTTAATGGGTGTAAATTGCAAATATTCGGGAGAAAATAATTTATCGCAAGCATTAATGAATATTATAGATAAATATGAAGTTATACCAGTATGCCCAGAGCAACTGGGAGGACTTACAACCCCAAGAAATCCGGCAGAAATTTTTAATTCTAAATCCTCTGAAATACTAATGGGGGTAGGGAAAGTCATAGATAATAAAGAAAATGATCGTACCCTAGAATTTGTCAAAGGAGCACAGGAGACATTATATATAGCTAAAAAGTTTAACATAAAATATGCTATATTGAAAAGCAATAGTCCTTCCTGTGGTAATAAAAAGGTATATGACGGAACCTTCAGCGGTAAGATTGTAGCAGGCAGCGGAGTAACTGCAGAACTCTTACTGGAAAATGGTATAAAAGTATATAATGAAAATGAACTGGCAGAATTTGAAGAAGATTATAATAAAACGAGAGAGTGAATTCAATTCTCTCGTTTTGCCTGTAAAAATATATTAAATTTTAACTACTTTTATATATTCAACATTAGGATCTTCTGTACCTTGGACATAGAGACCTGCTTTCTTAAGGTTTTGTATATAATCTACAATTTCAAAAGTGATTTTTTCACCTGGGCATAGTACTGGAATTCCTGGAGGGTAAGCCATTAAAAATTCGCCACTTATTTGTCCTACGCTGTCCTTTAAGCTCACAGGAGTTTTATAGGAATTAAATGCTTGCCTTGGATTTAATACTAAATCAGGAATTGGAGGCACATCTATGAAATCAGGCTTTTTATTGGTTCTGTTTGAGAATTCTTTGCTTATCTCTTTTAATGCCGAAATAAGAGAATCGATGCTTTCACTTGTATCTCCAAAGGATCCTACAGCTAAAATGTTGTATAAATCAGATAATTCCATCTGAATATGATATTTGTTAGATAAAATCATATCTAAGTCATAACCTGTGATACCCAAGTCCCTGCAGGTTATAGTCAATTTAGTTGGATCTAAGGCATAGACTCCTGGATTGCCTAAAATTTCATCACTAAAAGAATAAAAACCTGGAATTTTATTTATTTCATTTCTAGCATAATTTATTAAATCGATGGTTTTGTCTAAAAGCTCTTTCCCATGAAGTGCTATTTGTCTTCTTGAACAATCTAAAGATGCCAATAATATATAGGATGGAGAAGTGGTTTGCAGCAAACTCAAAATTTGCTGCACTCTTGATGCGTCAACCCTTTTTGTATTAACTTGAAGTAAAGAGCATTGAGTAAGGGCTCCTATTATCTTGTGCGTACTTTGCGAGCAAATATCAGCTCCCGCATCTATGGCAGATACAGGAAGTTTAGCATTAAATTTTAGATGAGGGCCATGAGCTTCATCTACTATTAAAGGAATATCATATTTGTGAACTATATCAGCTATTTTCTTTATATCAGTAGCAACTCCATAATAGGTAGGATTGATTACAAGTACAGCCTTAGCATCAGGATTAGCTCTTAAAGTATTTTTCACGGTCTCTGGAGTTACTCCGTGAGCTATACCTATTTTTTTATCCAATTCTGGTTGCATGTAAACAGGTACAGCACCAGTTAAAATTATACCTGCAGTAACTGATTTATGAACATTTCTAGGTATCAGTATTTTATCACCATTGTTTACTACGGACATAATCATTGCTTGTATTGCTCCAGAAGTTCCGTGAATAGAAAAAAAACATGCATCAGATCCATAAGCATCTGCCGCTAGTTCCTGGGCCAATTTTATAGACCCTGTGGGGTGATGGAGACTGTCTACTTGTTTAAATACGGTAACGTCTATTTTAAATGGATTATCACCAATAAAAGCTTTAAATACACCATCCATTCCTACTCCTTTTTTATGACCGGGTACATGAAAAGGAATAGTATCATTTTTAACATATTCCATTAATGCGTCAAATAATGGGGTTTGGTTTTGATCAAATTTGTACACCGCTTTATAACACCGCCTTCTTTATAAAATGCAATAATAGTATATGTAATGCTCTTTTAAAATACAATAAAAACTATAAAAAATCACAATATTTTCTTAAACTAGTTTTTCATTAATACTATTTTGTAGTATAATAACAAATGTTAAATGTGTTAGGAGGGATAATATGGATTACAAAGAAAAATACAACCTTTGGTTGAATTCAACATTAATTGATGAAAGCACAAAGAATGAATTGAAAAATATATCCGAAGAAAAAGAACTAGAGGATAGATTCTATAAAGAATTAGAGTTTGGAACAGGTGGACTCAGAGGGGTAATAGGCGCAGGAAGCAACAGAATGAACATATATACTGTTGGAAAAGCAACTCAAGGACTTGCAGATTACATTAATGCAGCTTATTCCGATGAGAAGAGTGTTGCAATTGCCTACGATTCAAGAAATATGTCTAAGGAATTTGCTCAGACTGCAGCAGAAATATTGAGTGCAAATAATGTAAAGGTATATTTATTTGAAAGCTTAAGACCTACTCCAATGTTATCTTTTACAGTAAGAGAATTAAATTGCAAAGCAGGAATAGTTATCACTGCATCTCATAATCCAAAGCAATATAATGGATATAAAGTATATGGAGAAGATGGAGGTCAGGTTACTGACAATAATGCTAAAACTATATTAAACTGCATAGAAAAGGTTGACAACTTTGAAAAAATTAAAAAAGTTACCTTAGACGAAGGAATTAAAAGTAATTTAATAAGCATCATAGGTGAAGATGTAGATAAAGTGTATTATGAAAAGGTAAAGAGCCTTACAATTAGAAAAGAGCTTGTTAAGGAAAAGGCTAAGGATTTAAAAATAATTTATACACCTATACATGGTAGTGGTAATGTTCCTGTAAGGAGAGTACTTAATGAACTAGGGTATACAAATTTAGTTGTAGTAAAGGAACAGGAACTTCCAGATGGAAACTTCCCTACAGCACCTTATCCAAATCCAGAAGAACCAAAGGTATTTAATATAGCAATGGAGATGGCAAAGGATGTTCAACCAGATATAATATTTGGAACTGATCCTGATTGTGATAGAATAGGTGTGGTAGTCAAGGTAAGTGAGGGAAACTACAAAGTACTTACTGGAAATCAAACAGGAGCACTTCTTACAGAATATATACTTTCATCCTTAACTGAAGAAGGAAAGCTACCAAAGGATGGAGCAGTTGTAAAAACTATAGTTACCACAGAGATAGCAAGAAAAATAGCAAAAGAATACAATGTAGAATTGATGGATGTGCTTACTGGATTTAAGTACATAGGTGAAAAAATAAAAGAATTTGAAGAAAATAAAAATCATTCCTACATATTTGGTTTTGAAGAGAGCTACGGATACCTTTCTGGAGATTTTGTAAGAGATAAGGATGCAGTAATTGCAGCTACTTTAATTTGTGAAATGACACTTTACTATAAATCAAAAGGAATTTCACTATATGAGGCATTAATAAACCTATATAATAAATATGGCTATTACAAAGAAAAGTTAGTATCTTTAGAACTAAAAGGAAAAGAAGGTCAAGAAAAAATAGCAAAAGCTATAGATTTTCTTAGAAATAACTTGGATGATTCGGTAAATTCAGTAAAGATAACTGAAAAAAATGATTATAAATTAAGTATATCCTATGACAAAATTAATAATACTGAAAGTAAAATCAATCTTCCTAAATCCAATGTACTTAAGTTTATATTAGAGGATGGTTCTTGGTTTGTGGTAAGACCTTCAGGAACAGAACCTAAGATGAAAGTCTATCTATCCGTAGTATCTGATGGATTAGATAAATCAGATGCAGAAATTAAAGAATTAGAAGAAGCAGTAATGAAAATAATCAATGATGCTTGCAATAGATAATAATAGAAATTAAAGTTTACAAATTTATGTCTCTATTTAAGGCAGTAAAAATTGTGGTGAATTTTTATGCTTATAGCTTTAAATAGAGCATTTATTTTGATATAATGAAATAGTATTTTAAGGCAAAAAATGGTAAATGTATATTTGACTTTACTAGTTTTAGGTGTTAAGGTATAATAATAAAGTATTAATTATAACGATTATTTATTATTTTAAAAATTTTTTGTTTAGTTAATTGTGAAATTGGAGGAATATGTTTACAAAAAGTTATTTAGCGTCGAAATTATCGGATTTTATTTTTTTAAATATAAATAAGGATGCTTTGGCAAGTCTATTTAGAAAATTGCCACAGGGTGATATATATATGCCTATGAAAGCATCTAAAATAATTGGAGATGTAAAAACCTCAGGAAATATTGATAAAATTGATATGAAAGATTTAATTGAAGGAATGTTTTTTGTAATTGGCTGTGATGAAAAATTTAATTATTCAAAAAACTATATGGATATGCTGAAGGATAATGAATTTTCAAGTAAGCTAGTAAAAGGAATAATTGCTAAAAATATAAATGAAAATAATGAAGCGAATGCTTACTTGTTATTACGCGGATTGTATATTATAGAACCAAGTGAAGATGTATATGACAAATTATTATATTGTCTTGCCATTATTTCTGAATCAAACAAGGATCTGGAATCAGAAAAAGATGGTATTATAAATGTAGGAAAAGAATTTTCATATAAATTAGCCTATTTGTACGAAAGTAAAAATAACTATGATAAATCTAACTATATTGAAGCTTGGGATAATTTAAATTTGTATTTTTCATATGGTGGAAAATCTGATGAGAGCATAGAAGAATTTAGGAATGATTTAAATATTTTAAGTAAATTGCAGGAAGCTAAGGGGATTTTAATTGAAAATCCTAAACATGCATTGGAACTTCTTGTACCATTACTTGATGAGTGCAGTGATAATGCTACAATACCATTGTATATAGCTATGGCTTGCAGAAATCTAGGACTTTATGAAAAAGCGATATATTACTTAAATGAAGCAAAAAATATAGATAATGAAATTATAGAAATTTATAATGAGTTTGGATTAAATTTTGCATGTCTTGGAGACTTTCCAGTTGCTATAAATTATTTTAAGAAGAGCTTTGAGGTGACTAAATCTATAGAAATATGTACTAATATTATTATGTGCTATTTAAATATGGGAGATAATAGGAGCGCAAAGTTACATTTAAAAATAGCGGAAAAATTAGATCCAGAAGATGATGTGGTATCTAAGCTTAAAAATATACTTAGGGAGGCAGAGTAATACAATGGAGATAAAGGAATATTTTAGTATTCTGAAAAAAAGGTATAAACTAATATTGTGGATTACACTTTTAGCAGTGATAACTAGTGGAGTATTTAGTTATATCGTGATAAAACCTACTTATAAAACTAATATATCAGTTATTATAGGAAAAGGAGAGTCTACTAAGGATTCAACTTATAATTATAATGATATAATGATGTATCAAAATCTTGTAAAAACTTATGTAGAACTTACTACTAGTGCAAAAGTTATGAATGATACAATAAGTAATTTGGGATTGAGTTTAACTGCTGACCAATTAGAGGCCATGATTTCAGTATCACCCAAGGCTAGCACTGAATTTATGGATATAACAGTTAAATCCAAGAGTCCTAGCGATGCTATGAATATAGCTAATCAATTGGCTAAATCTTTAAAATCAATTAGTGCCACCGTAATGAAGGAAGATAATGTTCAAATATTAGATGAAGCTAAACTACCCACATCTCCAGATAGCCCTAAACCATTGCTGAACATGATGATAGCATTTTTACTAGGATTAATGCTTTCCATTGGATTATTATTCTTATTGGAATACATGGATAATACTGTAAAAACAGAGGAAGAAATAGAAAAACTATGCGGCGTACCAGTAATTGGAATAATACCGCTAGTAACTCAAGACGAGTAGAGGTGATAGTATGCTTAAAAATATAATCTCTTTTAAAAATCCGAAATCCAGAGCTGCTGAAGCTTTTAGAACTTTAAGAACAAACATACAGTTTTCTTCTTTGGATGATCAAATTAAATCTATAGTAGTTACCTCTGCCGGCCCTGGAGAAGGTAAAAGCACTATTATGACTAATTTAGCTGTGACTATTGCTCAAAGCGGAAAAAGAGTTGTTGTAGTGGACTGCGATTTAAGAAAACCAACAATTCATAAAAAAATGGGATTGCCAAACTCTGATGGAATTACAAATTTGTTAGCACAAAGTAAGAACTTAGATGAAGTTATTTTGTCTACTATGGTACCAAATCTTTTTGTTATAACAAGTGGTCCTATACCACCAAATCCAGCCGAATTGTTAGGCACTAAAAAGATGAGACAAGTTTTATCAGAGTTACAAGAAGCTTTTGATATAGTTCTTATTGATGCACCTCCTGTTATTGCTGTAACTGATGCACAAATTTTATCAACTCTGGCTACTGGTGTATTATTGGTTACGAGTTATGGTGTAACTGAAAAGTTTGGAATTGCTAAGGCTAAAGAGCTTCTTGACAAAGTTGGTGCTAAGGTGTTTGGAGTAATCCTCAATAAGGTTCCAGAGAAATCTGAAAACTATTATTATGGTAAATATTATTATAACTATTATAAAAACGAATAGAATGATAGACTAGGATGTGGTAAAATGATTGACTTTCATTCTCATATTATTCCTGCAGTTGATGATGGATCTAAAGATATTGATATGACTATGAATATGCTTGAAAATTCAATAAAAGAAGGTACTGAAATTATATGTGCCACACCTCATTTTATATATGGAGAATGCGAAACATCTTTTGAAGATTATAATACTAAGCTTAATCAAATATTAGGGAGATGTTCATCTAATATTAAGGTTGTATCTGGTGTAGAGGTCTATATAAATCCTGAACTGCCAACATTATTTAAAGAAAACAAAATATGGGGATTGAATAATAATAAGTATATATTAATTGAACTTCCTATGGAGCAGTTTCCAATATATACAGAAAAGGTGTTTTACGATTTGAGACTTTTAGGATTAGTACCAGTGCTGGCACACCCGGAACGTAATATGGCTATTCATAAAAATATTGAACTTCTCATAAATCTCATTGAGCAGGGAAACTTAGCTCAGATGAATTCTGGAAGTCTTATGGGACTGTATGGTGGAGAAATAAAAAGACAGGCTGAAAAACTGGTACATATGAATTTGATTCATATGCTTGGGAGCGATGCTCATAATGACGGAAAAAGAAACACTTATCTATCTGAAGCGTATTTTAAAGTGAAGGAGCTAAATGAACAGCTGTATAATTGGATTTGTGATAATGAAAATAATATAATTAGCGGCTTAGATGTAGAATGCCTTAACATTAAAGAAATCACTAAAAATAAAAAGTCTTTCTGGAGCATATTTAAAAAATAATTTTATTGTGATGTTGAACTTGAATAAATATATATTTTATATTACTCGGGTAAACATTGTTTATTGATAAATTTATTAAAAGTGAAGGGAGTCATAAAATGAAAGTTAAAAAAGCGGTTATTCCAGCGGCAGGACTGGGAACAAGATTCTTACCAGCAACAAAAGCCCAACCTAAGGAAATGCTTCCTATTGTGGATAAACCAACAATACAATACATAATTGAAGAGGCTGTTAATTCAGGAATAGAAGAAATATTAATAATCACTGGTAGAAATAAGAGAGCAATAGAAGATCATTTTGATAAATCTGTAGAATTAGAGCAGGAATTAGAAAATCATTCTAAGGATGCTATGCTTAGCATGATAAAAGATATATCTAATATGGCTAATATTTACTATATAAGACAAAAAGAACCTAAAGGATTAGGTCATGCTATAAATTGTGCCCGTACTTTTGTAGGAAACGAACCTTTTGCTGTTATGCTTGGAGACGATGTAGTAGACAGCGAAGAGCCTTGTTTGAAGCAGTTAATAGACTGCTATAATGAATATAAAACTACTATACTTGGTGTTCAAGATGTACCTCAGCATGATGTAAGCAAATACGGAATCATCAAAGCTATGAATATAGAAGATAGAGTTTATAAAGTGAAAGATATGGTTGAAAAGCCAAAACCTGAAGAAGCACCTTCTAATATAGCAATACTTGGAAGATACATAATTACTCCGAATATATTTGATGTACTTGATAATACAAAGCCTGGAAAGGGTGGAGAGATACAGCTTACTGATGCTCTTAAGTCCTTAATGAACTCAGAAGCTATGTATGCGTATAATTTTAAAGGAAGAAGATACGATGTAGGAGATAAATTGGGATTTTTGGAAGCGAATATAGAATATGCATTGAAGAGAGAAGAACTTAGAGCAGGCTTTGAGGATTACTTGTTAAGAATTACAAATACTATTAAAAAAAGCAAAGCAGCTGAAAAATAGCAAAGAATAAATTATCCGCCACTAGGCGGATTTTTATTAACTATATTTAGTATAAGGGTGAAAATATGACGAAGGTTACTAGAAATTTTATAGTTAATGGGCTATCAAGTATATTATCTCAATTTGTGACTTTCTTAACTATGACATATTATGCGAAAGTTATTGGTCAGAGTTATTTCGGAAGTTTTACTTTAGCTCAGCAAATAGTGCTGTATTTTTCAATGTTTATAATGTTTGGAATGCAGACATTGGGAATACGCATGGTGGCAGAAAGCGGAGAGAAACTAAATGATACCATA
The DNA here is from genome assembly GCF_032335695.1 of Clostridium sp. 19966. Taxonomy (NCBI): domain Bacteria; kingdom Bacillati; phylum Bacillota; class Clostridia; order Eubacteriales; family Clostridiaceae; genus Clostridium; species Clostridium sp. 19966. The sequence continues at coordinate 11,082 of NZ_JACTOJ010000006.1, read as the reverse complement.
AATGAAATACTTTCTTTTAGATTAATAAATGCAATAGTTTCATTTATTATATTGATTATCTTGTACGCTGCAATAAATAAAGGATATTATTTTAATAATTTTTTATTTATATTTTCTTTTAGTCTATTTCCTCTGGCGTTAAATACTGATTGGTTATTTAACGGCTTACAGGAAATGCAGCATAATGCGGTATATAATATACTTAAAAATATTGTTCCATCAATTATAATAATTATATTTATACGAAACACAGGAAATTTATATATGATTCCAATGGCATTGGTAATCGGAAATGTTTTAGGTATAATATATCAGATAAGCATTATAAAGATTAAATATAAATTTAGAATTAGATTTAAAATAAGAAAAAGCATCATTTTAAAATATGCTAAACTTGGAATGCCCTTTTTAATATCCTCTTTATTAGCAATGGTTAATGGTAATATAGATAAAATAATAATGGGTTTTTCTAGAACAGAGGCAGAACTAGGAGTGTATCAAGCTGCTTATGTATTTATAAATTTTCTAATAAATGTAGAGGCTCTAATATTTACACCTTTTTTTCCTATGTATATAAATTATTTTTCAAATAAAGATATTAAGGCTATAAAGAATTTAGGAAGAAATGTAGCTAAGATAGTATGGATTGCAATAATACCTATTACAGTAGAAATAATGATTTTGTCAAAGGATATAATACAGCTATTTTATGGCAAAAAATATATAAATGCCTACATTTCACTTAGAATATTAACAATTTATATATTGATACTCTATATAAGAGAAATATATGGTTATCAATTAAATGCCTGGAAGGGAGAAAAATTTTATCTTAAGGCTGTTAGCATATCAGCTGCTCTTAACGCCTTATTGTGTATCATTTTTATACCATATTTTGGATATGTTGCAGCGGCGATAATAACTCTTGTAACAGAAGTAGTTAATCTTTTTGTAATGAAATATTATAGCGATAAAATAGTAAAAATAAATATTTTTCAAGATACGATTAGATTAATTTTTCCTTGTATTTTTCTTGTGTTAATCACATTAATATTATATTATTATCACGTAGAAATAATAATTAATGCATTGATTTCAGTGATGCTATATTTTATTGTTTTGATACTATTTAAGGTTTTAACATTAAATGAGATAAAGCTTGTATTTAGAAAAGAGGCGAAATAATGAGGTACTATATGCAGTACTTAAAAACTAGAAATGTGAATTTAATAAAAGATATGGGTACAATTCCTTTTAAATTATATAGCAAGCATGGAATAGATGCTTCAGTAGTAACCTACAAAAATGGAGAATATCCATATTTGAATAATGAAGTAAAAGGTTTAAAAATAGATTTTGTAAAAAAAGTATTTCACAGCTTTACACTAGATGGGGCTAGGTATCTGTTATTAAATTCAAAAAAAATTGATGTGCTACATATATTTCATTGTACCTTAAGTTCTGTAGTATATTCTTATACATATAAATTAATTAATCCAAAGGGAAAAATATATTTAAAATTGGATTGCAGCCATAAATTAGTAGAAAGAATTAGAGGATTAAGTTCCTTTCAAATTAAGTTTTTAAATAAATTTTTAAATAAGGTGGATTTAATAAGTGTGGAACAGGTTAATTTATTTAATCAATTAAAGGAACTTTTACCGCAGCAAAACAAAAAAATGATAAATGTACCAAATGGAATTGATTACGATTATTTAAATAGAAATAAAATTTTCTACGATTATTCTAAAAAAGAAAACACAATAGTGTATGTGGCAAGAATAGGAGCAGAGGAAAAAAATACGCAACTGCTATTAGAGGCATTTGCTAAAATTCCAAATATAGATGGGTCTGATTGGACGCTAAAACTTATAGGACCTATAGAGGAGTATTTTAAAGAATATATACAAGATTATTTCAAAAAATATCCTAAACTAACAGAAAAGGTCGTTTTCACAGGTGAGATATCTGATAGAAAAAGCTTGTATGAGGAGTATAGAAAATCAAAAATATGTGCATTGACTTCTGACTTTGAAAGCTTTGCTATAGCCTTAATTGAGGCAGCTTCCATGGGAAATATAATTATTTCTACAGATGTAGGTATAGCAAGAGAACTTGTAAGAGAAGACAATGGGCAAATTGTTCCCATAAAAGACGTGGATGCTTTTTCTAAAGCACTGTACTATTTTATTAATAATGAAGATAATAAAAAGCTATGTGATAAAAGTGCTGAGATTTGTAAAGAAAATTTTGATTGGAATAATATAGTATCTAAGTTATATGATTCACTTTTAAATTTAGGATAAGAATCGTATATTAATTTTATATAAACACATAATAAATTCACAAACATTTAAAACAAGGAGGAATGAATGTGGATTTTTATGATGTGGTAAATGAAAGAAAAAGTATAAAAGATTTTAAAGATACACCCATTGATAACTCCAAAATAAACAGAATAATAGAGGCTGTAATGAGGGCACCTTCTTGGAAAAATAAAAGTTGCTATAAGGTTATATTGGTTGATGACTATATTAAAAGACAAGATTTGTCAGAGTGTATAGATAATGATGATTATAGTGCTATAAGTGCCGTAAAGAAAGCTCCAATTATAGCTTTAATAGTCGCTAACCCCTACAAATCTGGAAGAGTTGATGGAAAAGATTTTTATTTAGTAGATGCTGGAATAGCTATGGAGCATTTGGTATTAGCAGCTACAGCAGAAGGCTATGGAACTTGCTGGATAGGTTCGCTTTTAGAAGATAGGATAAGGGAACTGCTGAATATTCCTGAAGAGTATAGGGTTATAGCTATGACTCCTATAGGAGTTACAGAATTAAAGTCATCACATTATCCTGAAAAGGAAGAACAAAATTATGTTTTTCATAATGAATGGAATTCTGAATATACTTCAAAGGAATATGTTATAAAATAAATTTATAGATGTTCATAAGTGCCGATTTATTTTAAAAATGCTACTTATGAGCACTCTTTTTTTAATAATTGGTACATGCTGTTTTTAGCTTTAGATAATCGTTAATTAAAAATATACTGAAAGGATGATTTTTTTGGAATTTGAAAAGAAATCAATTAAACAATTTATAGATGAATTGGCTTCCAATGCGCCTGTACCTGGAGGAGGAGGAGCCGCAGCTTTATGCGGAGCTCTAGCAGCAGCTCTTAGCTCAATGGTATTTAATATAACGAATTTAAAAAATAAATTCGATACTTTAGATAGTGAAAAGAGACAGAAAATTATAAGTGCAAGAGAGCAGGCAGAAGAACTTACTTATGAATGTATTTCATATATAAATAAAGATGCGGAAGCTTTTAGTTCTCTTATGGAGGCTTATAAATTTCCTAAAAGCAATGATACAGAGACAAAGAACAGAAAAATTGCTATAAATGAAGGCCTTAAAAAGGCTATGATGGTACCTTATAATCTTGCAGAAAAAACATTAAAGGCTATGGAATATATAGATGTGGCTGCTACTTATGGAAATAAAAATGTTGTATCTGATGCAGGAGCAGCTGCTATCTGTGCATATGCAGCAGTAGAGTGTTCAATAATAAATGTAAAAGTAAATTTGTCATATATAGATGAAGAGCTTGATAGTAATGTAGTTTCAAATTGCAACGAGATTTTAACAAGAGCCGCAGAGATGAAGCAAATTATATTGGACAAAGTTTATAAAGCTATAGAAGGATAATAAAAAAACTCCACTTGTAAATTTTTTTATAGGTGGAGTTTTGGTTTGAACATTTAACTTTTATTTAAGATCATTTAAGGTTTTAAAGGAATAGCCTTCATCTTTCCATTTAGTAAGCAATTCGTCTAAAATATCTGCATTTGTTTTTGAAACTGCGTGAAGTAAAATTATTGCTCCATTGTGAGTTCTGGTAAGAATCTTTTTCATAGCCTCTTCATGAGAAGGCTGCTTTTTTACATCCCAATCAAAATATGCAAAGCTCCAAAACACAGTTTTATATCCAAGATCTTGAGTGTAACTAATAGATAAATCACTATATTTGCCCATGGGTGGTCTAAAAAATTTAGGCATAGTTTTACTAGTAACTTCTTCATAGGCTTTTTCAACATCTTCTAACTCTTTATTAAACTTATCAAAGTTTTTTACTTTAGCCATAGATGGATGGTGAGAAGAATGATTACATACTAGATGATCCTCAGCATCCATTCTTTTTATAATATCAGGATTAGAAGTGATATAGGGTTTTACCACAAAAAAAGCTGCTTTTACATCATGCCTTTTTAATATATCTAATATTTTGTTAGTATATCCATTTTCATATCCTTCATCAAAGGTTATATATAACTCTTTTTTATTTGTGTCTCCTACATAATAGCCTGAATATTTTCTTAAGAGCTCATTAACGTCATCCTTTTGGGAAGGAACTAAGCCTTTATTATTTGGGACTATAAACCAAGATTTTTCTTTAGTGCTTAAAGTATAATCCTTTTTTTTATCTTCTTCTAATTTTTCCCTACAATCTTTTTCGCATTCTAAGTAGTCTTGAATATAAAATGGAACATTATCTTCTTGTTCAGTTTTTGATGCCTCAATACTTTTTGTATTAGCACTAACAGAAGAAAAACAGGTACTTAAGATTAAAAAAATTAATATAATATGTTTAAGCAGATAATTTTTCTTCATTCTTCTAAGGACCACCTTTCTATGTTATACTTTAGACTATAGTACTCACTAATTTTGCAATAATAAGGAGCAATACATGAAATATAATTTCATAGAATATATTCAGGGTTTATACAAATTTATTAACTCGCCTGTTGATATTATAAGCAAGTACAATGAAATTAATAAATGTAAATCTTGCTTTGGTATATCAAATAAACAAAGTATGGGTGAATATTACTATAAAAATATATTGGAAAATAAACAGGGAATTGTATATACACCATATTTAATTTCTAAATATATGATTGAAAATACTGTACTTGAAGAAGATATAATAAATAATCCATTTTTAAAAATATTGGATCCAGCTTGCGGAACAGGAAATATATTATTAAATTTATATAAGCACCTTACAAAAATATATGAAAAAAATATAGATGAAATAAATATTAAGCATAAACTTGATTTAAGTAAAAGCAGCATAGGCAAGCATATAATTAATAATAATATTTATGGTGTGGATATTGACGAAAATGCTATTAAGATATTAGCTATAGAGATATTTCATCATAGCGGCATAGCTAGTGAAAATTTCATAAAGCAAGATTACTTAGCAGATAACTGGGAAGAAAGCTTTGATGTCATAATAGGAAATCCTCCCTATCTTGGAACAAAGACTATGGGAAGAAATTATTATACGTTGTTAAAAAATAAATATTCAGAGGTTTTTCTTGATAAGTCAGATATAAGTTATTGCTTTTTTAAAAAAGCTTTGGAGTCAGTAAAATCAAACTATAAAATAACTTTTGTCACATCTAGATACTTTATTGAATCTATCAGTGGCACAAATTTAAGAAGCTATTTATTAAAAAGCACTTACATTAAAGAGATGGTAGATTTTTATGGAGAAAGACCTTTTGATAAAATTGGTGTAGATCCGGTTATAATATTTTTGGATTCTAATATCCATGATGAGATTTTAGTAAAAAAACCAGGAAATAAAATTAATTTAAAAAATGATGAATATATAGGCAATATGAAAAAAGTATACGTTAAAAGATATGAATTAGAAAGCTCACCTTGGAGACTTCAAGATGAAAGGTCATTAAAAATATTAAAAAAAATAGAGAGCAGATGTAAGCATTCATTAAAGGATATATGTACTGCTTATCAAGGAATTATAACAGGTTGTGATAAAGCTTTTATAGTAAATAGAGAGCAAATAGAAAAATATGATTTAGAGAGAAATTTAATTAAACCCTGGATAAAGAGTAAGCATATAGCAAATTCGGGAGTAGAAAAAGGTGATTTATACATAATATATTCTGACTTAATAGACAATCCTAAAAATTATACAAATTCAATTAATTATATATCCAATTATAAAGAAAAGCTTGAAAATAGGAGAGAATGCAGGAATGGTAAAAGGCTCTGGTATAATTTGCAGTGGGGAAGAAAAATAGATATATTTGAAGATAGAAAAATTATATTCCCATATAAAAGTGCCAGTAACAAATTTATAGTAGATAAAAGCAACTTTTTTAGTGCCGATATTTATGCAATGAAAATAAATAGTAATGTGGATATGAAATATGATATATTGTCCGAAATACTTAACAGTTATTTGTATGAGTTTTACTTTAAGTGCTTCGGTAAAAAACTAGGAAACAACTTGTACGAATATTATCCTAATAACATTTTAAGGTTAAAAGTGCCTTTAGAAAATAATATAAAAACAGTGGAAGATTTATATGCATACTTTGAAATAACTAATGAGGAAAGAACCATAGTGGAAAATACAGTTGATAAGGCTAATAATAAAGGTAAAATTTGATTTTAATTAAAAAAGCAATGAAATTCCATTGCTTTTTTAATATGCAGAATTATTAATTAATCCAAAATCAAATCCTCTATGTATTTAGGAAGAGTAAAGCAAGCTCTGTGAAGCTTTTGAGTATAGTATTTAGTTTTAAAGGATAAAGGTCTTAAGGAACTAGTATTTTCTGGATCGTATTTTTTAGAACCAATGGTGAAGCTCCAATATCCGCTGGGATAAGTAGGTATGGCTGCCATAAATAATTTAGTTATTGGGAAAATAGCTTTTGCATCATTATAAACTTTTTTAACAACCTGAGGCAAATAAAAAGGAGTTTCGGTTTGAGCTATAAATATCCCGTCTTCCGTTAGGCATTCTGATATTTCTTTATAGAAACTGCCTCCAAATAATCCTTCAGCGGCACCAAAGGGGTCAGTAGAATCAACTATTATAATATCAAATTCGTTTTTATGCTCATGAACATATTTTATACCATCTCCAATAAAAACCTCACATCTTGAATCATTCAAGGCACAACTAATTTCTGGCAAGAATTTTTTACATTCTTCCACTACGCAGGCATCAATTTCGCATAGTACTGCTTTTTCCACAGAGGGATGCTTAAGGATCTCCCTTATAGCACCTCCATCGCCACCTCCGACAACTAATACTTTTTTAGGATTTGGATGGGTAAATAGAGGTATATGGGTTATCATTTCATGATACACATATTCATCTTTTATAGTAGTTTGAACAATACCATCTAAAACTAGCATGCGTCCAAAGGCATGAGTATCCAGAATAGCAAGGTCTTGAAAATAAGTTTTTTTCTTTACAAGAGTTTCTTTTATTTTATAAGTCATTGCTGCATCAGCTATTTGACCTTCTTTTAACCATAGATCCATAATTGTCCTCCTAAAAATAATTGTATATTTACAGATTAATTATAACAAGCAGTTGTAAAACTAGCAACTAATCCATAAGGCTTCTTCAGATTAGGGTGCGCTCTAAAATAAATTATTATTACTTTAGAAAAAATAAGCAACCAATGAATAAAATATAGCAAAAATGTTAATAATAAATAAAAAATAGAAAAAATTTCAATATTAAGGAGGATTATTATTACTCATATAGAATAATAAATAAAGAAAGCACTTAGTTTATTATGTAGTAAAATTTTATTATTGATGAACTTTATAATAAAACCCTAAGGGACTTACATAAAAAATTTGTTGTTACATATAAGGGGGGAGCTCGTCTGAGCAAATATTATGTATATCAGATTTGATAAGAAAGATAACATATTAATAGCATATTTGTTAGGTGAATTGGATCATCATAGCGCAGAAGAGGTTAGAAGCAAGATAGACGATAAAATCGATAGGGAAAAAGTAAATAAGCTTATAATAAGCTTTTATGGAGTAACATTTATGGACAGTTCAGGAATAGGAGTTGTAGTTGGGCGATATAAAAAACTATCAATGCGCAAAGGTATTGTATGCATTGCAGAAGCTAAGGATCCAGTTAAGAAGGTTTTTGAATTATCGGGGATGTTTAAAATAATTCATTCATATGAAAGTATCGATGATGCCGTAGTTAATATGTAAAAGGGGGACGGTTCTATGTATGATAACAAAATGAAAATAGAGTTTATAAGTAAATCTCAAAATGAAAGTTTTGCAAGAGTTGCAGTAGCTGCTTTTATATCACAGCTAGATCCTACAATAGAAGAAATAACAGATATAAAGACAGCAGTATCAGAAGCCGTTACTAATGCTATAATACATGGCTATGAAAATTCTAAGGATAAAATTATTGAAATTGAAGCTCAAATTGAAGGAAATGTAGCTATAGTTACAATAACTGACTATGGAATAGGAATAGAAAACATCGAGGAAGCAATGCAGCCATTATATACCTCAAAACCGGATATGGAGAGATCTGGAATGGGATTTACGGTAATGGAAACATTTATGGATAGTCTTCAGGTAGAATCAGAAAAAAATAAAGGAACAAGGGTTACTATGAAAAAAATATTTAAATCAGTAGGTTAGGTGGAATGTTATGGAAGGTGAAGCTTTAAAAAAGGAGTGTTACAACTATGAAGACAACATAGACTTGTTAAAAGCCGCTCGTGATGGTAACAAAGATGCTCTTGATAAGCTTATTGAAATGAATCTTCCTCTAGTTTCTTCCATAAGCAAAAAATTTGTTAATAGGGGATATGAGTATGAAGATATATTTCAAATAGGTTCTTTAGGCTTGGTAAAAGCTGTGAATAATTTTGACCCCAAATATAATGTGAAGTTTTCTACGTATGCAGTTCCTATGATAATAGGTGAAATAAAGAGATTTTTAAGAGACGACGGAATAATAAAGGTAAGTAGAAACATAAAGACTATTGCAAGAAAGTTGCATTATGATAAAGAAGAATTAACAAAAAAATTAGGTAGGTCACCAACTATAGAAGAGCTTTCTGAATACTCAGGAATAGATAAAGATGACATCATAATGGCGGCAGAGTCTTCCATGGGAATGAATTATCTTTATGATACGATACATCAAGACGATGGAGCACCAGTATTATTAATAGATAAACTTAGTGAAAACGCTGAAGATGATAGTGATGTAATAGATAAGATCGCTTTAAAAGAAGCTTTAAGCAATTTAGATATAAAATCTAGGCAGATTATAATGCTTAGATATTTTAAGGATAAAACACAAATACAAGTGGCAAAAATGCTTGGCATAAGCCAGGTGCAGGTTTCAAGAATAGAAAAAAGGGTCTTAAAGCATATGAAAGATGCTTTGAAAGAATAAGATATACTAAAATTTTTGCTTGGAATATATTTTCCTTGTTAAAAATTTTAGTATATTTTTTTGCCTAATTAATTTGAAAAATAATGTATAATAGATAATATTAAGAAATTGTTAAGAATTACAATATGTAAATCTTAAGTTTTATACATTACAATTTATTTGTAGCTACAAGAGGGGGAGAAAAATTGAATAAGTACAATGTTTTAATAGTGGACGATGATGATGAAATACGTGATGCCATAGAAATATATTTAAAAAATGAAAATGTCAATGTATATAAAGCAAAAGATGGATTGGAGGCTTTGGAGGTAATCGGAGAAAAAGATATACATACTGTTCTTATGGACATAATGATGCCTAGGCTTGATGGTATAAAGGCAACTTTTAAAATAAGAGAGAAAAAGAACATACCAATAATAATGCTTTCTGCTAAATCAGAAGATATGGACAAGATATTAGGACTAAATGTAGGTGCTGATGATTACATAACAAAGCCCTTCAATCCATTGGAATTAACAGCTAGAGTTAAATCCCAGCTTAGAAGATATATGAATTTAGGGGTTTATAACAAAAAAGAAGATGAAATATCAGTTAGAGGGTTGATATTAAATAAAGTAACTAAAATAGTATTGGTGGATGGCGAGGAGGTTAAGCTTACACCTAGAGAGTTTGGTATATTAGAAGTCTTGATTGAGAATGCGGGGAGAGTTTTTTCTATAGATGAGATTTATGAAATTGTTTGGAAGGAACCTTCTTATAATGCAGAAAACACTGTAGCAGTTCATATAAGAAGGATAAGAGAAAAAATCGAAATAAATCCAAAGGATCCAAGATATTTGAAAGTGGTGTGGGGAATTGGGTATAAAATTGAAAAGTAATAAATTAAGTGCTGTATGCTTTTTGTTAGCAGGAATAATGATAAGCTTATCTTTAATATCATATAACAATTATATTAGTAATAAAGATAAATTTAAAGAAAAAAATTATTTTGAAACAAATGATTTTAAAAGTATTTTAGCAAGGATGAGCGAAGATATAGTTGAATTAAATAATACAGAATTTAAGGATTATGAAAAGAAAAGTGATAAAGAAAAAGTTGCTGACAAAGAAATAGCTGATAGGAAAAAATCTTATCAAGCTAACTTGGATAATCAATTAAAGTACATTAATGATAAATATGATAGTAAAATAAAGTATGCGCAATCTATTAAAGATAATGATCAAGTGAATAAGCTTACAGATGCTAAGGAAACAGAAATTGAATTGATAAAAAAACAATACTCTTTAAGTGATGATGAAATACGAAATAATATAATAGAGGAAAAAAATAATTTTTATAAAGCTGTAAAAAGGGAATTATCTAATTTCAAAGGAGTTTTTTACTATATAAAAGATAATCGAAATAATGATATATATACTAACTTGGTCGATGTAGCGGATATAGAGACATATTTGTCAGAGCATGCATTTTATTATATAGATTCGGTGCAAAAATTAAGTATAAATGCTAGCCTGGTAGATAATTCTTATAATTATATTGTGGAACCATTAAATCAAAATAGCTTGGATGGATATTTTGTAATTTTAAAAGATAATAAAGAATCATATCCTTACATAAATGAATATAATAATTATGATGCTAATCGAAGCAAATTTATATATCTTTCTTATGGTGGGATTTTGGCAGCAATTTTAGCAATAGCGATTATGCTAGTTAGTAAAAAAACAAAAAAACAAGAATTTAAAATAAATAAAAATATATTAAAAATATATTTTAAAATTCCAATTGAT